>JBBIOC010000162.1:1321-3638 GCA_037443585.1 Candidatus Omnitrophota bacterium | reverse complement strand
AAGATTGGTGAAGAACTTTATTTTAAAAGAGCGCCGCCTCGTTTTCTCGTCGACAGCCCCCTATAGGAGGCTCTTCTTAACAGCGCCCTATCCTAATTGGCGGTGCGTTTATCGTTGCGTTCGAATGATATTTAACGCACCAGCATTATAATTTATTTATCAATAGTCACCGCCGCTTGGGCGGCTCCCGTATCTCCCGTGCACCGCTCGGCTTTGCTGGGGCAAAGCCTCGCTTGGCGTCCGCCTTGGTCGGCGGACTTCTTGCTAATTTGTAAGCGTGTTCGGCTCGTCTGTGGCTGGCGGTCGGGTGCGGGCGACCGCCAGCCACTTGCGTCCAAAATCAATGTCAAGGGAATTTTAAACTTACCCAGTTTCGGAACTTAAATTTACCCACCTTTTAGAAAAAATTAAAGCCTTACCTTACGTGGCCTGCCTCTTGGTCTTTTAGTTTTTAAAGGTTCAATCTCATCTTCTTTAATGGTATAAGAGAGCCTATTTAACCCTTCTAGTTTAGGTATCTGCTTGTATTCTGCAAGTTGTTCCAGTTTATCCTTAAGCCTGTAACTTGAGCCTTTGATGTTAATTACATGGCTATGATGAAGCAATCTATCTAATATAGCGGAGGCAATAACCTTATCTCCAAATATATCTGCCCAGTCTCTGAAGCCTTTGTTTGAAGTGATGATTAAAGAGTGTCTTTCATAGTGATAGCTGATAAACTGAAAGAAGAGGTTAGAGTCCTCTTGGTTTAGGGGTAGATACCCTAACTCATCAATTATCATTAAAGGACTCTGGTAATACCTTCTTAGATGGGGAAATCTCTGATGAGATTCCTGTCTCATCTTCTTCAATAACATATCCAGGGTTAAAAAGTAAGTGCGTATGCCTTTTTCACAGGCCTTTATGCCTAAGGCAATGGCTAAATGGGTCTTGCCTACACCTGGGGGGCCTAAAAAGATGACATTTTCTCTTTTTAGGGCAAAGTCTAAGTTAAAGAGGTCATTAATCCTTTTCTTATCCAAGTCTGGCTGATAGGAAAAATCAAACCCTTCTAAGGTCTTATTATAGGGAAAGCCGGCCTCTCTTAACAAAAGTTGGAACCGATGAGACTGCTTAGAGGCAACCTCTTCCTGAAGTAGCAGGTCCAGATACTGGGTATAGCTAAAGTCATCTTTGTGCGCCTCTTTGCTTAAAGGCGCGTAGACCCTCTTTATTCCGATTAACCCCAAAAGGTCTAAATTAGCCTCAATGCGTTCGGTTAAGAGTCTATCCATGGACTAACCTCTCATAAATATCCAATTCACGTCTTTGAACTTCTTCAAAGTATCCCGGATATTTGGCTAAAAGCTGGTCAAATCCTTCTTGTATTGGTAGCGTCTGTCCAGTAAGAATAAAGTCTCCTTGTGTAATGAGCTCCACATAACGGCTGTGGTGCCTTAGTCCTTCGTAGTGAATAGGATTTATAATCATCTGGCCTTTCTTTAAGAGACATTTGGCATGCTGGGCAATGAGTTTACCATTAAAAAGACAATAAATATTCATCCCGTCATCTTGAACTTCTATGGTTTGTCCTGCATATATATGAGGCACGCTATAGAAGTTGGCTTTATAGCTTATCAGACAATCCTTATTGACCTTATATAGATGCGGGATTCTTGTGTCATATCGAACTAAGGGTAAGGGTTGCAGGTGTTCTTCTCTTAGGAGCTCGCAGATTTTGGCGCCGTAGAGTTTATTGTATCTTTGATTGGCGGTATTATCTAACCATTGTCTTGCCTGTGTGTTTAGGTCTGTTAGGTCTTTGAAGGTTCTGGCATAGAAGAAGTTCTCTCTGACATAACGGATTTTTCTCTCGGCTTTACCTTTGCCTTCTTTGTGGTATGGCAGGCAGATATTTGGCTTAAAGCTATAGAATGTGGCAAAGTCTTTAAAGCCTTGATGAAAAACTGGCCTGCCACCTTCCCTTTTTATTACTATGGTAGAGATATTATCATACCTAATCTCTAAAGGTACCCCTGCAAAATACTCAAAGGCATGGATATGGCAATTCTGCAGGGCCTGTTCCTTTTCATCAGCACAGAACTCTATGTAGAGATTGCGGCTGTAACTTAAGGTGATTAAAAAGCAATATAAGTCTACCAAATCTTCTCCTAACTTCACTTGAGGAAAATCTGCCCAATCAGCTTGGGCTTGTTTGCCGGGTGGTGTCTCAACTCTGATATAGGCGCGAGGCTGTTTGGGTGGTCTAATGGTGCGCACAAATTTACACAGCATTCTATAGCCACCATTATAGCCCCTCTCCTTCAGCTCTTCATAG
>JBBIOC010000162.1:0-1221 GCA_037443585.1 Candidatus Omnitrophota bacterium | reverse complement strand
TTCATAGGGCGATCTCCTTTCATTTTAGTCCTTGATAAGCTTGTCAAGGACTCTTTTTGGCAAGAATTATTATGAAAGGAATCGCCTGTTTTTCAATATTTTTAGTGGGTAATTTTCAGTTCCTAAATTGGGTATTATACAGTGCTGTTAACAGTCCCTCTGGGGGACGGCACGCTTAGCGGAAGAGAGGGCATAAAGCGAGCCTCTATTTAGGAAGTATCCGAGCGCTATAACAAGCGCTGCTCGGGAGAAAAGCAAGAACTTCTCATCTCAAGCGCTGAACGCGAGGATACCTTCTAGCGAATATCTTTCTTCTTGCAACCGTGAATTGTATTTGGTAAGATAACCTTGAAAACCTCAGGGTTCGTTGAATTGAACCTTGGGGAGCCATGTTTGATGAAGGAGTTACTCCTGGGAGTAACTCCTTTTTGTTTTTGGGCTAAAAAATTTTCGGAAACTTCGGGGCTTGCGGCTGCCCCCACCCAGCCGCAAGCCTGAACATTTAAAAGAGGGGCGGGATTTTTAATCTTGTTTCACAAGATTGTTTATTTGGAAATAAAAACTTGACATAAAGATAAAATTAATGTACTATTTAAGTGAATACTAAAATAGTATTTGAGGATATTATGAAAGGTGCAGCAGATCTCTTTAAAATATTTTGCGTAGATAAAAGAATAGAAATTATCGAGCACCTTAAAAATGGCTCGATGAACGTTAATTCATTGGCTGATTTGTTAAAAATAAGCCGATCCGCTGTTTCCCAGCATTTACGTGTTTTAAAATCTGCTAGATTAGTAATTGATGAAAGAAAAGGTTACTGGATACACTATTCTTTAAATAGGGATGCTCTGGAAAAAGCCAGACAGAGGTTAAATCGAATATGTACCTGTGGATGTTTATCCAGATTTAGAAAGAAATAAATATTTTTTTCTGATTTATTTAAGTATTTGCTTGTATACTTAATTAAATTGTTGAAAGGGGGTGATTCAAGATGTGTGGTGGTACTGAGGTTAAATGTGAAGTAAAGGTAATTGAGCTTGTGAATGGCTATCAAGTCCAGATTACTGGGGGTAAGGTAAAAGATGCGCTTAAACCAGAGAATCTAAGAAAATGTATTCAGGCTTGTTGTTCTGGTGAAGCACCATTTAAGGACATATGCCCTCGTTAAATGTTTCTTTGAGTCTGGGCAGTCCTTAAGGCTGCCCAGACAAGTCCTTTTTG
>JBBIOC010000161.1:0-3645 GCA_037443585.1 Candidatus Omnitrophota bacterium | reverse complement strand
CGTGGTAAAGATGCCTGATGAGCGCCTTGAAAATCTCGCTCATCAGTTTAATTCGAAGAAGATAACCCACTCAGAGTTTACATTTTTAGATATAGGTTTTCCTGCTTCAAAAAAAGAGGTATCAAAGGTTCATGAGTCTGATTGTCTGGTCTTAGTGATAGGTGTCTTCTCAGGCGGTGATTCCAGAAAGGAATTGGAGCAGTGTTGGACAGAGCTTGAAATAGTCGACCTCGAGATTGTCCAGAATAGACTTGCACGCGTAAAAAAAGAGCTGAGTTCTGGAAAGACTGAAGTAAAAAAAGAATTTGATTTACTTAATAGATGCGAGACTTTTCTTTCTGATTCTAAACCACTCTGGAAGATGGGCCTTGCGAAGGAAGAGAAGAAGAATTTAGCAGGTTATCAGTTTTTGAGTCTAAAGCCTATCCTGGTTGTAGCAAATCTTAAAGAAGAAGATTCAAGCACTGAAAACCTAAAATTAGTTAGGGAATTTTGTCAAAAAGAATCTGTGTCTTTGGTTGAGACATTTGGAAAATTGGAAGAGGAATTATTGGATTTGAAAGAGGAAGAACGAATTAATTTTATGAAAGAACTCGGCATCTCAATGCCTTTTAGTACCTTGCTTGTCAATAGATGCCGCGAGGTTTTAAATCTGGCAAGTTTTTTTACTGTTGTTGGAACCGAGGCACGTGCCTGGATAATAGAGGCGCATTCCTCTGCGCTCGAGGCAGCTGGAAAGGTCCATACTGATATGATGAAGGGGTTTATACGCGCAGAGGTGATAAACTATGCAGATTTTATAAAGTTAGGCTCATTCCAGAAGGCTCGCGAGACAGGCGCCTTGAGGCTTGAAGGCAAAGATTATATAGTCCAGGATGGGGATATTATTCAATTCAGATTTAACATTTAGAAACCTTTGTTCAACCTACGCAGTTGAACAAAATTCAACCGAAAATTCAACCGCGTAGGTTGAATGGGTTTTATAAATGGTAGAGCCGATACTAAAAGAAATACGATGGGCAGGGACACCGCAGGAAGCATTCTTAAAGATAAACAGGACAAATTCTTTTCTACTTGAAAGTGCAAGAATTCATCCTCTAACAGGCAGGTATTCATTCGTAGGCTTTGACCCCTTTTTAATATTCAAATCAAAGGGGAAATTTGTAGAGATAATTACAAAAGATAGAAGAGAGGCGCTCTTTATAAATCCAATCTTAGAACTTAGAGAGTTATTTGAGGATTTTAAAGCACCAAATTTACAAGGTCTGCCAAATTTTGTTGGCGGTGCTGTTGGTTATATTGGTTATGACAACTGTCGTTTGATTGAGAGGTTGCCTGATACTCAAATAGACGACCTGAACCTACCTGACATCTATTTATTATTTGTAGATAAGGTGTTGGTCTTTGACCATCTGAAAGATTCTATATATATTGTTGCAAATATAATGCCTGGCGAAGATAAGGCAGAGGCAAATAAAAAGATTGATATCTTTTTAGAATTGTTAGAAGAGAAGATTTCAGAAAAAGACGAGCCTTTTAGGGAAAAAATGAGTCCTGAAGTTAAGTTTAATATGTCAAAAGAGGGCTTTGAGGATATTGTCAGTCGAGCAAAGGAATATATAAGACAAGGAGATATATTTCAGGCAAATCTTTCTCAAAGAATATCCGTTAGAACAGAAGTAGACCCATTTAAACTCTATCAGCTACTTACGCAAATAAATCCCTCGCCATTCGCAGCATTTTTAAATCTGGAAGGCTTTTATATAGCAAGTTCCTCACCTGAGAGGTTGCTTTTATTGGAAGGCGATAAGGTTCAGACTCGGCCAATTGCCGGGACGAGGCCAAGGGGAAAGGATAGATATGAAGATCTGATGTTTTCCAGCGAGCTTATATTGAGTCAAAAGGAAAGGGCAGAGCACATTATGCTGGTTGACCTTGAAAGAAATGACTTAGGCAGGGTGTGTGAATACGGAAGTGTTGTTGTTGATGAGCTTATGACCCTTGAAGAGTATTCTCATGTGATTCATATTGTCTCTAATGTAAAAGGGAGGCTCCATTCAACAAAGGACAGATTTGATTTGATAAAGGCTGCCTTTCCTGGCGGCACAATAACTGGCACGCCAAAGGTTAGATGTATGGAGATAATAGATGAGCTTGAACCCACAAAGCGGGCAGTATATACAGGTTCAATCGGTTATCTAAGTTTTTCAGGCGATATGGACTTAAATATTGTAATCAGGACATTTTTGATAAAGAATGGCTGGGCCAATATACAGGTAGGTGCAGGTATCGTAGCAGATTCTGAGCCTGAAAGGGAGTATTATGAAACGCTTTATAAGGCGCAGGCATTACTCGAGGCACTGCTCAGGACTCGAAGAGCCAGGTGTCTTTGAGACGATGCGCTCATATAATGGAAGAATCTTTAAATTCAATGAACACCTTGAAAGATTATTTAATTCAGCAAATTCAACAGGGATTTTGCTAAATAGAAGCTCTTTAAAGGCTCTGATTGAATTAGAGTTTAAAAAAAATAAAATAAAGAACGGCTCTATAAGGATTGCAATAAATAGAGATGGCAATGTTGATATAATATTCAGACGACAGAGGATTTATCCAAAAGAATTTTATGAAAGGGGCGTAGAGATAGTAAGCGTCCCTGTAAAGAGAAATCTTGCAGAGAGCCAGAACCCAGAGATAAAATCAAGGGATTTTTTGTGGGGCGTAATGGCAAAGATTGATTTATCAAACTACAGAAAGGATTTTGAGGCTATTTTGTTAAATAGATATGGCTATGTAACAGAGGGAACTATTAGCAATATCTTTATTGTTAAAGATAAGTTACTTATTACAACCCCGCTTTATTGCGGAATCTTAGAGGGCATAACCAGAAGATATGTAATAAAATTAGCAAGAGGACTTGGGATTAGATTTAAAGGAGCAGTACTCACAAGACACGATATCTATAATGCAGATGAGGTATTCTTGACAAATACCTCAATGGAGATTATGCCGGTTGTCAGATTTGATGGGAGAATCATAGGCTCTGACAGGCCCGGGGAGGTTACAAAGAAACTTATAGAAGAATTTAAGAAAGGAGTTTTAGATGAAGAAGGTCAAACGCGCACTGATAAGCGTTTCAGATAAGAGTGGACTTGAAAGTTTCATTAAAGGCCTTAATAAATTGGGCATTGAGATTCTCTCTACTGGAGGGACAGCAAAATTTATAAATGACCTTGGAATCCCTACAAGGTCTGTCTCTGATTATACAGGTTTTCCTGAGATGCTGGATGGCAGGGTAAAGACGTTGCATCCAAAGATTCATGGAGGGCTACTTGCTTTAAGGGACAAGAAGGAGCATATGGAACAGGTAAAAAAGCATGGGATAGAGCTTATAGATATGGTTGTTGTGAACTTATATCCTTTTGAAGAGACGATTCAAAAAGAGGATGTTACAAAAGAGGAGGCGATTGAGAATATTGATATTGGCGGCCCCAGTATGCTCCGTTCAGCAGCAAAGAATTTTAAAGATGTTGTGGTGATTTGTAATCCAGCCAGATATGAAGCGGTCCTAAAGGAACTGCAAGAAAATAATTGCACAATATCTGAAGGACTCTGCGAAGAATTGGCTAAAGAGGTATTTGATAC
>JBBIOC010000160.1:0-3651 GCA_037443585.1 Candidatus Omnitrophota bacterium | reverse complement strand
TAACTTTTCCGATTGTTATTACTTTTGTCATACGCAGCCTTAACAAATTCCCGAAATAATGGGTGGCAGTTATCCGGTTTTGATTTAAACTCCGGGTGAAACTGACTGGCAACAAACCATGGATGTTCAGCAAGCTCTATTATCTCAACCAGCCTTAAATCTGCAGTTGTGCCAGATATGACAAGTCCTTTTTGCTCCATAGGCCTTCGATAATGATTGTCAAATTCGTATCTATGTCTATGACGCTCACTAACCTTATCTTTGCCATATGCATTAGAGGCGAGCGTCCCTTTCTTTAATTTACATATACTTGCACCGAGCCTCATAGTCCCGCCCTTATCCTTTATGTGCCTCTGTTCCTCTAAAAGGCTTATAACAGGATAAGGTGTATCCTTGTCAAATTCTGTAGAATTCGCCTTTTTAAGATTGCAGACATTCCTTGCAAATTCAATTACAGCACACTGCATTCCTAAACATATCCCCAAGAATGGGATTTTATTCTCTCTTGCATATCTTATTGACTCAATCTTTCCTTCGATTCCTCTGGGACCAAAACCACCAGGGACCAAAATCCCTGATGCGTCCTTCAGATATTTTTCAGCACCTCTGTGCTCTATATCCTCTGCGTCTATCTTTTTAATATCTACTCCTACATTATTAGCAATGCCTCCGTGTTTTAAGGCCTCGTCTATAGATTTATATGCATCGTGCAATTCTACATATTTCCCTACAACTGCTATCCTTACACAGCCTGCAGGATGCAGAGCACGTTCAACTACGTTTCTTCGCCACTCAGACAGGTCTCCTTCTTCGCAGCGCAGTTCTAAGAGACGCAGGATAATCTTATCCAGCCCTTGCTCCTGAAACAAAAGAGGCACCTCATAGATATCCCTGACATCTCTTGCCTCAATAACCGCATCTTCATCTACATTGCAAAAGAGTGCAATCTTTGCCTTCAATTTCTTAGAGAGAGGTTTTTCTGTTCTACAGATTAATATATCCGGCTGAATACCTATCTCTCTGAGCTTGCCAACGCTGTGTTGAGTGGGTTTGGTTTTAAGTTCATGCGCTGCCCTTATATATGGTATTAGAGTCAGGTGGATATTTATTACATTTCCCCTGCCCAGATGGTGGCGAAGCTGTCTTATAGCTTCTAAGAAAGGGAGGCTTTCTATATCACCCACAGTGCCGCCTATCTCACATATAACAACATCAACATCTTTACTGCCAACCTTCTTGATGCTCGATATTATCTCATTCGTTATATGTGGAACTACTTGAACTGTCCCGCCCAGAAAATCCCCGCGCCTCTCCTTTGTTATTACTGAATGATATATCATACCTGTTGTAACATTGTTCTCCTTGCCCATCGTTACACCAGTGAACCTCTCATAATGGCCAAGGTCAAGGTCAGTCTCTGCGCCATCCTCAGTCACATAGACCTCACCATGTTGATAAGGGTTCATTGTCCCCGGGTCAACATTTATATATGGGTCGCACTTCTGCAGGGTTATCTTAAGGCCTCTTGACTCCAAAAGTTTCCCTATAGATGAAGAGGCTATGCCCTTACCTAAACTTGAAACAACACCACCTGTGATAAATATGTATTTTGCCATATAAATACTGAATTTTCAGAAGGTTCGTTTAGCCCGTTTTGTCCGTTTAGTCCGTTATGCCCGTTAAACGGACTCAACGGACATAACGGGCAAGACGGACATAACGAACTCATGTTTTCAACTTCTCCTTTGCTTTTTCTAAATCCTCAGGCGTATCAATCCCTATCGTATCGAACTTTGTCTCTATAACCTTTATCTTATATCCATTTTCAATGGGCCGCAGCTGTTCAAGCCGTTCTAATTTTTCAAGTTTAGACTGAGGCAGGCTTGTAATCGTGAAAAGAAAATCCTTAGTATAGGCATAGATGCCTATATGCTTGTAGAAATAAAAGGTTGAAGGTTGAAGGTTGAAGGTTGAAGGAATCGGTGACCGTGAAAAATATAATGCAAAACCCTTCTTATCAAATACAACCTTGACTATATTCGGGTCATTTAAATCCTCTAAATCCTTAATCTTGTGGCAGAGGGTTGCCATTACAAGTGACTTGTCGCGGAGTAAAGGAAATACTACATCATCAATCATTGAAGGATGTAAAAACGGCTCATCCCCTTGAATATTCACAACAATATCTGCCTCAATAGACTGAACTACTTCCTTCAGTCTATCAGTCCCTGTCTTATGCGCAGAACTTGTCAGGACTGCATTTGCCCCAAAAGCCCTGACCCTATCATATATCCTTTTATCATCTGTAGCTATGATGAGCTCATCTAAAAGCTTAGATTGTCTTGAACGCTCCCAAGTATACTGGACCACAGGTTTTCCACAGAGGTCAGCCAGGACCTTCCCTTCAAACCTCGTCGAGCCATACCTTGCTGGAATTATGCCGAGTACTTTCATCTTCGATTAATAAAATATATTTAATGCACAGATGGTCACAGATTAAAAGATACAGATGATCACAGATTGTCGTCTACAATATCTGTGATCATCTGTGAAAACGTGAGTTTAACGCGAAATCTGCGATCATCTGTGCTTTATTTAATACTTCTTAGTATATAATCTCATTTTATACGAGAAATTAACTCCTCCTGCGTCGTCACCGCAATCCCAACCTTCCCCACAACTATACCTGCTGCATAATTTGATATATAAGCCGAATCCACCATATCTGCGCCACAGCCAAGACATAAGGTAAAAGCCCCAATCACTGTATCGCCTGCGCCTGATACGTCAAAGACCTCCTGGGCTACAGTGGGTATGTGGACTATTCTACCGCCCTTTTCGAAGAGCTGCATACCTCTCTCACCCAATGTTATTAATATTGCATCGCATTTAAGTCTTGCGAGAAGTCTCTGGCCTGCCTTTTGCAGACTCTCTTCATCTTTTATCTTTATACCACAGGCTGCAGAGGCCTCAGATTGATTCGGGGTAATAGCTGTAACGTCGCGATAATAAGAAAAATGCTCCTCCTTTGGGTCTACTGTTATTATTTTATTTAGTCTCTTAGCAAAGCTTAATACAATCTTTAATAATTCAGGGATGATTACGCCCTTTCCATAGTCTTCTATAATGATGGCATCTACTTTAGGAATAATTTTTTTTAATCGATTTATCAACTCATCAAAAACAGGCCCGTTTATTGGCGCAACATCTTCCCTGTCTATCCTGACGACTTGTTGATGATGGGCAATTACCCTCGTCTTGAGCGTGGTGGGCCTTGAATTATCCAGAATAATACAATCAGTATCGGCACCTTCTTCGTCCAGCTTTTCTTTGAGGAGCCTGCCCCTTTCGTCATCGCCTATCACACCTGCCAGATAAACCTTTCCATCTAAAGAGACTATATTGTTTGCCACATTCGCAGCGCCGCCGGGCATAAAAGATTCATTTTTAACCCACACTACAGGCACAGGCGCCTCAGGTGATATCCGAGAGACCTCGCCCCAGATAAATTCATCTAATATCAAATCGCCGATGACAAGAATCTTTACATTATTAAACTTAGAAATTATGCGCTTAAACCTCTTTATCCTGTTCATCGTATAATATGTTTTATGACAAGTTAATGTCCAATCAAACAATTACCAAATTCCA
>JBBIOC010000159.1:0-3666 GCA_037443585.1 Candidatus Omnitrophota bacterium | reverse complement strand
ATTATAATCAAAACTGTGATTATAGGATTTTATTAAGAAATGGTTCCGGGGTTCGGGAATGAGGTATATGAATACTAATGAAATGGTTAATTACTGGATAGAGAGCTCGCAAGAAGATTTGAAAACTGCTCAAGGTCTTTTTCGTTTAAGACGGTATCACCATTGTCTCTTCTTCTGTCATTTATTTGTGGAGAAGGTTATCAAGGCACTGATAGTAAAAGTGACTGGTCACCCTGCACCATACGGGAATAAATTGTCAAAATTGGCGAAACTTACTAAGATAGATTTCTCAGATAGGCAATTAGACCTTTTGGATGAGCTCACTGCCTTCAATATTGAGGCAAGATATAACGATTACAAGTTTCAATTCTATAAGAAGGCCACTAAAAAATACACCCAAGGCTATCTTAAAAAAGCCAAGGATTTATATATATGGTTAAAAAAGAGGCTATACCAACCGAAATAAAGCATACGGCGATAAGATTTGCCCGGGCGATTAAAAGTCAAGGTGTCCCGGTTGCAAAATTAATTATATTTGGTTCTTATGCAAAAGGAAAGGCAAGTTCTTACAGTGATATTGATTTAGTAATAATTTCATCTGACCTGAAAAGGTTTAAACCTATAAAAAGATTAGAATTTTTATCAAGAGCTACCATTAATATAGATGAACCGTTGGAGGTTTTAGGCTATACCCCCGGAGAAGTCGCAGACAAGAAAGGTAAAAGCATATTTTGGGATGAGATTACTAAGTCAGGAAAGATAGTTTATTCTTCATAATAGCGCCAGCTGATATGCCCTATGTGATAGAGGTCTTTAATCTCGCCAAAAGATTCTCTCAAAGAAGAACTTCGAAAGAAATCCTTTTAAATCCCTTCATAAAAAAATTAGTGCTTGATAAATAGACTTTTTTAAAAATCTATAGCCCTTCTCTTTTTAGAAATTCTAAGATGTATTTTTGGAAGGCCCTAAAGTCAGGGATATTCTGGAGGTTTTTATAGACAATCTCACGGTCAATTTTTAGATAGGCGTGGATTAGGATATTTCTAAAATTGGCCATCCCTACAATCTTTAATGCAAACTCCCTTGGGATGACATGCATATCTCCCAGTGTGGTTATAGTTTCAGCAGTATTTTGGGGCATTGGGTAGTTTTTGCCAGCAATTATATAATCCCCTATATCAATGACACATTCAATACAAATCTGCAGACATCTCTCTGCTAATTTATATTTTTCAGGGTTAGATTTGAACTCGTCTAAGCTTAAAGTTCTTAGGCGGTCTAAAATCTTTAAATTTTCATCTATTTCAATAAGCCGCTGGGTGATTATTTCACGATTAATCATTCGTATACCCCCTTTTTAATACGGTTCAATAAATGATATTCGTATATTTTAAATCTATAATGGGAATCAAAATATTCTCTCAAGGTTCGAACCTTAAATTCAATATCTATAGTTTCATTATCCCTGTAAAGCAGTTCCCCTTTTGTGATTACTTCATATTTGAAGAAAGGATGGGCTTCATTTAGAATTACCACATCTATTTTTTGAGGAAAGAGGGGTGTTAGCTTTAGATAAAATTGAGTGGCCAATTCAAAATATCTGACAGAATCTTGGCCTTCTTTGAATAATATTGCTATATCTAAGTCATTTGGAATTCTGTCCAGTGATAGGGAAGAACCAAAGATATATGCCAGTTTTATACCGCAGGATTTGAATATAGATATGTCAATTTTAGACTCAATAGATTGCTTTAGATATTTATCCTGCATAAAGCCTTCCTTTTTGAGGTATCTTAATATAAAGGATACACAGAGTCAAGACATTTGTATATTATCCTAGTATTTTAGGGACTTGACCTAAGGTTTAGTTAGTGGTATTATTTTGGATAAAATATGCCCTATGCCATAGAGGTCTTTAGTCTCACCAAAAGATTCCCCCAAAGAAGAACCTCAAGAGAAATCCTTCTAAATCCTTTCAAGAAAAAATGGACAATTTTGGTTCTTGACGATGTAAATTTTAAAGTTGAGAAGGGAGAGGTTTTTTGCCTTGTAGGGCCTAATGGGTCGGGCAAGACTACATTAATAAAGATTCTGTCTGGATTGATACTGCCTACCAGCGGAAAGGCAGATATATTTGGATATGACGTAGTGAGAGACGAGAATAAGGTGAAGGGTTTTATTGGGCTTGTTACAAGCGATGAGAGAAGTTTTTTCTGGAGGCTTTCGGGCAGAGAGAATCTATTATTTTTTGCAAGCCTCTATAATTTAAATGGCGCTAAGGCTAAGATGAAAATAGAAAATATTATGGAAAGGTTAGAAATAGATGAGCCTGAAAAGCGATTCCAAGAATATTCTACTGGTGTAAGACAACGTCTTGCAATAGCCCGGAGCCTACTGGGAGACCCTGAGATTCTATTTATGGATGAGCCAACTAAGAGTTTAGACCCTATTTCCGCGGAGAATCTGAGGAATTTTATAAAATCAAAATTAGTTAAAGAGCAGAAAAAGACCATATTTTTTACAACGCATCAGTTGAATGAGGCAGAGAAGATGGCAGATAGATTGGCGATTATAGACAAAGGCAGAATTAAGGCGATAGGTAGATTAGAAGATTTAAAGACAGGACTAAATAAACCTAATCCCAGTTTGGAAGAGGTTTATTCTTTTTATGTCAATCCGTAAACTTCTTGCATTTCTTAAGCGGGATATTATAATTTCAACAAGTTACAGACTCAGTTTTATAATGACTTTGATAGGCATAGTCTCTTCGACTCTAACCTTCTTTTTTATCTCAAAACTATTTAAGAGGCCAGATTATTTTCCCTTTGTTTTGATTGGCATAGCCTTTTCTACCTACCTTTATACAGCCTTAAACACCTTTTCTGGAAATTTAAGGGGTGCTCAGGCGACTGGGACGCTTGAGGCAATGTTAGTTACGCCTACTAAAATAGAAGAGATAGTCATAGGTATGAGCTTGTGGGATTTTTTGTTTGCCTCTATAAGGGTTTTGGCCTACTTACTTTTAGGGGTAATATTCTTTGGCGTAAGCTTGAAGAATACAAATATTTTGGCAGCAGGAATTATCTTTATCCTTAGTATCCTTTGTTTTGCTTCAATCGGGATTGCCTCAGCTGGTTTTATTTTAATATTTAAAAGGGTAGAGCCTATTACCTGGGTAATGGCAACCTTTACAGGCCTTGTGAGCGGGACTTATTTTCCAATAGAGATTTTGCCAAATTATATCAGGACGATTTCATATTTTATACCTGTCACCTATTCATTAAGAGGCTTGCGAGGCGCCATATTAAACGGTTATTCAATAGTCCAGATATTTCCTGACATTCTGGCATTATGCGGATTCTTTATAGTATTATTTCCTTTAGGGATTTTTATCTTCAGAATGGCGATTAAGAATGTAAAGATTGATGGGAGTTTGGTACATTATTAAAGGTCATTCCTAATAAGACCCACCAAAAGAGACCAACCTCAGGGATGAGATAAGTATTGTCAATTAGGTTGTGAAGTATAAATGCAAGGCCGCTTGTGAAAATGGCGATGCGAAGAGGTGTGTCTTTTTTTGTCTTTTTCAGGAATGAAGAGATGAGGAAGATTATTAGATTAGGCCCAATAGGCCGTTTTCTGAAGTGAGGTGGAGAAAGATATTGT
>JBBIOC010000158.1:0-3693 GCA_037443585.1 Candidatus Omnitrophota bacterium | reverse complement strand
TAAAATATACAGGAGGTTTATGGCGAAGATTTACAAGAGGTGGATAGAGGATAGTTTAACGGGTAAAATTTCACGGAATAAAGTTAAGCTTTTATTCGGAGCAAGGCAAACAGGTAAATCCACGTTATTAAAAAAGATAGCGCTATCCGATGCTATCGTCATTAACTTGCAGGAGAGGACAGAGCGGCTTTTATATGAAAGAAACCCCGCTGAACTTGTGAAAAGGTTAAGGGCAATTAGGAATCCGCGGATGGTCTTAATAGATGAAATTCAAAAGGTCCCCGAGCTCCTGGAAGATATTCAGCTGCTCTACGATGATGACCCGCATAAGTTTAATTGTGTCTTATCTGGAAGTTCGGCAAGAAAACTACATAGTTTATCGGCAAATCTCCTACCGGGCAGGGCGCATCAGTATAAAATATTTCCGGTGATGTTGTCTGAGACCACAGGCCTCCAAGAATCAAATATTCTTGCCTTACCAAAGATAAAAAACAAAACAGAAAAATTTCCTCGGTTAGAAATAGAAGATATCCTGTTATATGGCTGTTTGCCTGGAATAATCACCGAGATCCAAGATGCAAGGGTTAAAACCCTGGAAACTTATGCCGAATTATATCTTGAAGAAGAAATCAGAAAAGAAAGTCTGATTAAGAACATCAGTCATTTTTCAAGCTTTCTTGAGCTCTCTGCACTGGAATCAGGCAATATTATGAACCTGACGGGGTTATCTGCGCAGTCCGGAATAGCGGTTTCAACATTAAAGACATATTATCAGGCCTTGGTTGATACCTTTATGGGTTATTGGATACCGCCGTTTATATCGCAGGCACGAAAAAGAATTTTAAAAACTCCCAAATTTTATTTTTTTGATACGGGGGTAAGAAATGCCCTGGCTCGCATCCCCTTAAATCCACAAATATTGAAATTACAAGGCGGAAGATTATTTGAACAATGGGTAATGACGGAATTGTATCAAAGATGCGTCTATTTAGGCAGAGAATACAGATTATTTTTCTGGAAGACTGTCTCGGGGGTAGAAGTAGACATTATTATCGCCACACCCGATGAAGTTATCCCCCTGGAAGTAAAATGGGCCGCGTCTGTAAGTAAAAGTGATTATAAACCTATAGAAATTTTCCTTGATACATATAGCAAAATTAGCCATAGAGGTTTTATTGTCTGCAGGACGCCGCATAAGCTGCGGCTGACAAACAGGATTACTGCGCTGCCCTGGCAAGAATTATGACCAAAAGGGCATAACTCCTAAATTTTACTCAAAAAAAAATTAAAAAATCCTTGACAAATCTTAAAAATATGTTATACTTATATTAACTTTTAACAAAGTTTAAGGAAACTGTTGTATAAGTCGGTGGTTCTTGATGAGGAGGACATCAGGAACCGGCCACGAGATAGTAAGCCGGCTTGACAAAAAGGGGTCAGGCCGGTTTTTTATTTGTGGGTATAGGAATTTCAAACTGTTAATTTTTAAAATATGACGCTTCACCGAATTTTCCGCAACTTTTTCTTTTAATTTTAATAAATACAAGGTCTTTTAGAGAAATATGTTTTTATTTAAAGAGAGGCGCCTGATTACAGTGATTAAAGAAGAGAGGACAGTGATTGGTCTGTGAGGAAAAAATCTCTGTAATCTTTTTGAAATCTGTGTAATCAACTCTTCTCATTTGTGAAAAAATGGAGAAGAACTCTAAAACTGTTGACAACCATCTTTAATTTTGTTATATTGCTCAATGAAAGGAGCATAAATCCAATTTATTGAGCGATGTTTAATCCCTATCTTATTTCCACTAATCATCAGAAGGTTTTAAGATTTTTCGTTCTTCATCCGGGTGAGTCTTTTTATGAAAGAGAGATTGCTCGAAAGACAGGCTTGAGCCCAAGCTCAACCCACCACGTTTTAGTGCACCTCTATCGGTCTGGTGTGATTAATCGAAAACAAAATGGCAGGATGTATTTCTATTCTATTGATAAGACCAATCCTTATCTTAAAGAGTTTAAGGCTCTGGCTAATTTACTTTTGCTTGAGCCTTTAGTAGAAAGGCTTAAACGATTAAGTCACAAAATAGTCCTCTTTGGTAGTTGGGCTGACGGAAGCGATACTGAAGATAGCGATATAGACCTCTTTATTGTTAGTTCTGAGAAAGAAAAAGTATTATCTGTAGTCAATAAATTTTCTTACTCTACTAAACTCTACAATCACAAGCTCCAACCAATCATCCGCAGTCCAGAGGAGCTTTTAGAAAAAGACAAAGAAGAAAAGGTATTTTTTGAGCAGGTAGAAAAAGGCAAAGTCCTTTGGGAGAAAGAGATTAATGAAGATATCCTTTAAAGACTGTCTGGAGAAAAAGAAAATCTTTCGTTTTGAACCAGCAAAGCAGTTGGTGGATCTTGAACTTGAAGATGCTCAAGAAGATCTTAAATCAGCTGAGGAAGAATATACTGAAGCAAAATTCAAATGGGCTACTATCAAGGGTTATTATTCTATGTTTCATTCTGCCCGGGCATTACTTTATTCTCGCGGCTATCGTGAAAAGGGCCATTACTGTCTTTACCTTGCACTAAAGGCCTTCTTTGTCCAGGAGAAGAAATTAGACTCTAAATTAGCTGAAGACTTCAATAATTCTATGGTTCTTCGAGAAGACGCTGACTACCGACGAAAGTTCTCTCGAGAAGGAGCTCAAGCAGTTATTGAAAGTGCAAAAAGATTCTTCAAGGCTACAAAAGAGATACTTGCAAAATAGAAAAAACTCTAACCACCTTAAATACCATTAACTCAGAAAAATTTTAATTCAACCCCTTTTAATGTGTTTAAAAGGTAGTGCTTAAATCGGCTAACCTATTATAAACAAGGAGGAAAAGAAATGAACAAGTTTAAGCAGAACAAAACTCTTTTAAGAGTAGTCTCTTTTTACGTTGCCGTATCTTTTTTCACCAGTGCCATCTTTCCGGCTTCTCTGGCCGGCCAGGATTTAATCTTACCTCACCCTACCCAATTCGTGAATTTATCTTCAGCTTATTCCTTTCCACTCTTAAAAGGCTTAAAGTTTGATCCTTCCAATCCTTTTGAGATGCAGTTTATCATTGATACAGGAGATGACAAAGCAATAACCCAAGAAGAGGCAGCACGCTTAATTCGTTATTTTTTAGCTGGTCTGACTATCCCTGAGGAAGAAATCTGGGTGAATCTATCTCCTTATGAAGAAGAAAGAATTATTACTCCTACTTTGGCAGAAACTGACTTAGGCAAAGACTTATTATCCCAGGACTATATCTTAAAGCAACTCTCCTCTTCTTTAACCTATCCCGAATCAGAGACAGGTAGAGACTTCTGGCAAAAGACCTATGAACAAGTCCTTAAAATTGCCAAAACCACCAAAGTTCCTGTGAATACCTTTAACAAAATCTGGATTGTCCCTGATAAAGCTGAGATTTACGAGAATGAACAGGTTGCCTTAGTCACTGAGGCGACTTTAAAGGCTATGTTAGAAGAGGATTACTTAGCATTAACTAAAAATATCTCTAAATCCGAAATCCGAAATCCGAATCTTCAAAATTCCCATAACCAAAAATTAATCAACAAGGCTGCCTCAGAGGTGATGCGCAGAACCATCCTTCCTAAGATTAACTCTGATGTAAATTCAGGAAAGAACTTTGCTACTTTACGCCAGATATATT
>JBBIOC010000157.1:0-3707 GCA_037443585.1 Candidatus Omnitrophota bacterium | reverse complement strand
CTACTAATGTAGGCGGGATTCCTTTACAGATAAAGCATAAATATTCCGGGCTTCTATGCCACTCCATAGAAGGTGCGGCCTTTGCAATAAAACAACTCCTAAACAGCCCAAAATATGCAAAAAAGTTAGGAGAAAATGGAAGGGAGCATATAAGGAACAATTTTTTAATCACCCGCCATCTCAGAGATTATATGTTGCTATTCCTTTCGTTGTATCATAAGGAAGATATTGTATACCTATGAAGTTAAGCGGCTGGATATTTATGATACTTTCCTGGGCAGTGATTTTGGGCCTGGCAGGTTTTTGTTTTAGCAGGATATTTAAGAAAGAATTTGGTAAATCAGAAAAATCAAAAGGAGGAAAAATATTAGATGAGTAGGTTAGCAAAGGACTGGCCAGCCTATATCCTTTTGATTATAGTTGCCTGGTTTTATATCTCTGTAATAATTCATGGAAGAAGGCAGGAGAAGGACAATCATTCTGTGAAAGAAAAATGAGGATTTTATTAGTAGAGGCGATAAAGGCCTTTCAAAAAGCAAATGGGCTAAAGGTGGATGGGGTGGTTGGCAGGGCGACTTGGGCAAGGCTAAAGAAATATTTGGATTAGAGAATAGCAATAAGCTAAAAGCTAAAAATAAGTTTACACTTTAGTCCAGAACTGAAGTGTAAACTTATTTCTGGGTTTTTAGCAAATCTAATAGATGAGAAAACTTCTTTTTAAAAAATAATGTCTCGGGGTCTTTGGGGAAATGAATGAGTTGTTGCCTTCTTTCCAAATTTTCTTTGGATATCCGGTATCTTTTTATAACCTCAATTGCATCTTTAAAATCTTCTTCTGTGCCACGCAAAAGCTTGCTGAAGACAAAATCTGTAACCTCCAGTGTCTTGATAATTAGATATCTACTCTCATAGACAATCCCGGCCCTCTTTCTGTAACCTTCAGGGAGAGGGATTATGCCCCAGGCATTAATATTTTGACTTATATTAAAGGCGACCTTTTCTTTTTTTAGATATTCTAAAAATTCGAAATAGAATTCATCCTTACAATTTATCTCCGCATCTATATCCAAGGTAAATCTGGGGATTCCATAAAATGACATTGCCAGACCACCGATAAGTAATAGCTCAAGTTTCTCTTTCTTTTTTTTGGCAAACCTTTCAATCTTTTCTGTATAGAATTTAACAGAGGCCTGCATAGATAATACCTTTCAAAAAGTTTCTACGTTCACTTCTATATATCTCTCCTCTTATAGAATATGGAAATAGAATTTTCTTTTCTCTTAACCTCTCAATCGCCGGATTTCTTATAAAAACCCACTTGAATGCAAAATACCAGCTCATTGCCTTTATAAGTTCACTCTTAACCTTACTTTTTTTTAAGTATCTTTGAGCTATCCCTACTACCCCGGGGTTTAGAAGAAATTCAATCCAGAGATATCTGCAAAGCCTTTCATCTTTAATAACATATATAAATTTGCTCATATCCCTATCCGTAATCTTATTAAGAAATCTGTAATTTAACTTTTTCATAGTTTATATTATATCAAAGCCCTCAAAAAAGAAAAATACTTTTTTTTGAACTCTTTTAAAATTCCTTTGACATTTTGTTTATTTGTTATATTATATATGTGTAATCGATTATAGTTATATAGAATGGGATAGTCTATGAAGGAAGAATTAAATTTGTTTAAGGCTTTGGCAGACCAGACGCGGCTTAGGATTATGGTTTTATTAAGGGACCGAGAACTTTGTGTCTGCCAGCTTGAATGGGCTTTGGGTCTTACACAGGCAAAGGTTTCTAGACACTTGACTGTATTAAAGAATGCAGGACTTGTCCAGGACAGGCGTGAAGGCATATGGATATTCTATTCATTAACTTCTCCCAAAAATGAACTTCAGAAAGCCATCCATAAATATTTAAAAGACTATTTTGTTAAAAAACATGATTTATTTAAAAAAGATATTGCCAATATGAAGAGGTGTATTGTAAAACCATTGGGAAAATTATCTACGATAAGGAGGTGATTTTAAGTGTCAGAAGAAAAAGAGATAGTAATATTCGATCAAAGCCAACTACTTGAGCTTGATGAGATTATCCTCGATAAAGATAAAGACGCAGCTCTTAGATTCTTAGAAGAGAATGTTTACAAGCCTATAAAGAAACGCAAGGAGTCGCATTGTAAACCACCAATCTAAAAGGAAGGTATTTTATGTCTGAAAGTAAAATTGGCAAAAAGGAATGGTTTTATTTTATTTGTGTAGTTGTGCTTTACGTATTAGCCATTTGGTATGTGGCATCGCATAATCTGTCTTGGTCAGCCTTGTTTAAAGCTGGTATACTACAAGAAAGAGGCATTACAGGATTAGAGGCAAGGGTAAAAGAAATAAATACACCTCTTAGCTGGAATATTCCTTTAGTTTTCTGGTATATCATCATTAAGGGTGCAGCACTTTTGGTGGAGCTCCTGCCTTACTGGATTATTGGTATGTTCATTGCCGCAGAATTAGTGGTTTTTGTATCCTGGGAAAAAGTAAAATATAAAATGGGTTACGGTGGCGTAGGAGCAAATTTTATGGCTACCACTGCCGGCGCAGTTATACCTATTTGTTCCTGCGGTATTGTTCCGGTATTAGCGGGTATGGTAGAGTCAGGAGTTCCCTTAGGGCCAACACTTGCTTTTTTAATTGCTGCGCCAATGCTTAATGTGCCAACGGTATTTATGACTGCCGGGCTCTTGGGTAAAAAGATGGCTGTTGCCAGAGTTATCTCAGTATTTGCTATTGCCATGTCTGTAGGTTTAATTGTCTCTTATTGGCAGAAAAAGAAAAAAGGACTAAGGCATTTTGTTAAGCTATATGTGCAGCCAAATTTATCCCCTGGCCTACAAAAATTTGCATATTCTTTAGCGATGAGGTTAGTAACAAAACCTGAAGGGTTAACCTTGGAAGAGATTGGCTTAGAGCATAAAACCAAAATTGAAGAACTTGACGAAATAGGTGTAATTGAGCAAACCAAAGATGGCAGGTGGCGTCTTATAGAAAGAGGCGACAACAAATATCAAAGTGGATGCTTCATCTTACCTAAGGGCTATGCTGAGTTAAATTTCACGCAGAAGTTAGTGCAACTATGGAAGACATCCTGGCAGTTATTCTTTGCTCTTAATTATTATCTGGTCTTGGCAGTGATTATTGCCGGAGCAATCAGGGTTCTAATTCCCACCAGTGTCATTGTGAACTTTGTGGGTGGCAAAGCCCTTAATTCTGTATTAATTGCCGCAGTGGTAGCTGTGCTTGCCTATGTTTGCACTTATGTAGAGGTTCCCACTGCCTTGGCGTTAATAGAAAAAGGTATGGGCCCTGGCGCAACCTTATCTTATCTTTTAGGAGGTCCAGGCATAAGTCTTCCTTCCATAATGATGCTGTCAGGTGTTTTGAAACCTAAGCTATTATGGCTTTATGTGGGTTTCAGTTTTATAGGTTGCGTAATCGCGGGTTACATATTCAAT
The DNA here is from genome assembly GCA_037443585.1 of Candidatus Omnitrophota bacterium. Taxonomy (GTDB): domain Bacteria; phylum Omnitrophota; class Gorgyraeia; order Gorgyraeales; family JBBIOC01; genus JBBIOC01. The sequence goes on along the minus strand of JBBIOC010000157.1, from coordinate 201 downwards.
CTGCTGTAAGGAGGTGGCGAAGATGAACAAGAACAATGACAAAAGAATAGCTAAGATTTTTACTTTAGAACAACAATTTCCCTGTGGCCCCAAGTCAAGTTGTTGTGGCCCGATTGGTCAGAGTGAGCAAGAGGTTATGGTATTAAAGAATGCGATTGAAAAGCTCGGTCTTGAGGTAGAAATATACGATGTCCAAAAGAT
>JBBIOC010000156.1:2131-3748 GCA_037443585.1 Candidatus Omnitrophota bacterium | reverse complement strand
AAACAGGTCGATGTGGCTAAGTCAGTCGGGGCAAAGATTATAGAGTTTCACACTGGCGCCTTTGCGAATGCCAAAGAGAGAATAGCTCAGGAGAGGGAATTTAAAAAATTAAAGAGCGCGATTGGCTATGCGAGAAATTTGGGTTTTAGGGTCAATGCAGGACACGGTCTGAATTATAAAAATGTTCATTTAGTAAGTTCTATAGAAGGTATTGAGGAGCTTAATATCGGCCATTCAATAATTTCAAGGGCTGTCTTTGTGGGATTGTTTCAGGCAGTGAGGGAGATGTTGGAGTTAGTGAAATGATAATCGGAAACGGCATAGATATAGTTGAAGTGAAACGAATGAAGGAAGTTATTAGAAAATGGGATAATAGATTTTTAAATAGAGTATTTACAAAAAAAGAGCTGGCGTATTCTAAAGAAAAAAAATTTTTCTACAGGCATCTGGCTGCAAGGTTTGCTTGCAAGGAATCAGTCCTGAAGGCATTTGGCGATGCAAAGCTCGGGATAGAATTAAAAAACATAGAGGTCTTAAATGATAAAAAGGGGAAGCCTGGGATTATATTGCACTCAGATGCTAAAGAGTTTGCAAAGAAGATGAAGATAAAGAAAATTTCTATTAGCATTTCTCATACGGATAATTTTGCATTGGCAAGTGCGATTATATGGAGAAGATAGATTTTAAGGCGCTATTTCCAAAAAGAAAACGAGATTCCCACAAAGGTGACTATGGGCATGTGGTAGTGCTGGGTGGTTCAGCAGGACTAACCGGCGCAGCGTGCCTGTGTGCAGAGGCAGCCCTGATTTCAGGGTGCGGTCTGGTTACGCTTGGCACACCGAGTTCATTAAATATTGCTATGGAAGCGAAATTGACAGAGGTGATGACAAGGCCATTGCCAGAAACAGAAGAACTTACCTTAAGCCTGCTTGCAGAGAAGGAAATCTTAGAGATGTGCGAATCTGTAGATGCAGTTGCCCTGGGACCAGGCCTTTCAAACAACTCCCAAACACAGCGGCTTGTTAAGAAGATTGTTTTAAAGCTTGATGTGCCTATGGTTATTGATGCAGATGGATTGAATGCTTTATCAAGGGACAGCAGTATATTGGCAAAGATAAAACTTCCATGTGTAATAACGCCCCATCCTGGAGAGATGTCGAGATTGGCAGGCGTAAATGTTGAAGATGTTCAAAGCAGTAGAGAAGGGCTTGCAAAAAAATTTGCAAAGAAGTTCAATGTTATAGTGGTTCTGAAAGGTGCAGGAACAGTAGTAGCGAATCCAAAGGAAAAAGTCTATGTAAATAATACAGGAAATCCCGGCATGGCAACTGCTGGAAGCGGAGATGTGCTTACTGGTATTATTGCGGGTTTTATAGCACAGAAGATAGAAATCTTTTCTGCAGCAAAGGCAGCAGTTTTTATTCATGGACTCGCTGGTGATATAGCAGCTAAAGAAAAGGGCGAGATTAGTTTAATTGCGCGGGATATTCTTACGAAGATACCCGAGGCGTTAAAGCAGGTGTTAGGGCGGGACATATAAATGGAAATTGCTGGCGTAGCTCAACGGTGGAGCTGCTGATTTGTAATCAGCGGGTTGGAGGTTCGAGTCCTCTCGCC
>JBBIOC010000156.1:545-2121 GCA_037443585.1 Candidatus Omnitrophota bacterium | reverse complement strand
TAATAGACATTTTGGGGTTGGCTAATTATAGCTTGTCACAGATTATTTCTACACGAAAAACTATTCGTTTCACAGATGATCACAGATTAAAACTAAAAATAAACGTTTTTATTTACGAGTAATCTGTGATAATCTGTGAGGAAATAGTTTTTCAGTCGCAAAATCTGTGCTAATCTGTATTAAAAGGGCAGATACCCAAGCGGCCAAAGGGGTCAGGCTGTAAACCTGATGGCTTAGGCCTTCGAAGGTTCGAATCCTTCTCTGCCCACCGTGTCGCAAAGACGCAAAAGCCCGCTAAAGCGCAAAATACATGTAAAATAAAACGTTTTTATTTATACGACTTTTGCGTTTTAGCGGAAACGTTTCTATTAAGTTTAGAATTTTTGCGATTTTGCGACGATATGAAGAATCACATCAACAGACGAATCGATACCTTTGCACTATTTTTGCCTGAACTGAAGGAACTTTTCGAAAAGAAGGATTTTGCTCAGGCAAAGCAGCTTTTAAAAAACCTTCCTTCTATGGATATAGCTGAAGGATTTAAGCTTTTAGATTCCCAACAAAAGTCACTGGCATTTAAACTATTAACTTCCAAAATGGCTATTGAAGTTTTTGAAAATTTGAGATTCGATGACCAGGATTTTTTATTAAATAACCTTGAAAATCAAGAGGTCTCTCAGATTTTAAATGAGATGGCACCTGATGAAAGGGCAAAGCTATTTAAAGATCTGCCAGATAAGGTCGTTAAAAAATTCTTCTCCTTGATGCGACAAGAAGAAGCAGAGGATTTAAAGAAACTTTTGAAATATCCTGAAGGGACCGCGGGTAGCTTGATGACAACAGAATTTGTTGAACTAAAAGAAAACATGACAGCCCGCAAGGCACTTCTGACATTGCAAGAAGAATATAAGCCCGGGCAATTAGAGAATATCTATTCTGTATACGTGACGAATGAGGAACATAGATTGATTGGAAATGTCAGCCTGCAGATGCTTCTGTTAGCAGCGCCCGATTCATCAGTAAAGGATATTATGTCTAACGCAGACTGGATAAAGATTGATGTTAATACAAAACAGAATGACATTGCAAAGCATTTTTCTAAATATGACCTTTTAGATGCCCCTGTGGTGAATGGCGATAATAAATTACTCGGGATTATTACTGTAGATGATATTGTGGATGTAATACATAGACAGGCCACTAAAGAATTTTATGAGATAGGGAAAATGGCTTCCGGGGAAGGGGAACTAATTAGATATAGTCATGTCAGCAGTCTTGATTTGGTCAGGCGGCGAGCAGGCTGGCTGGTCTTTCTTCTGATATTTGATTTTTTGACAGGAACTGTACTCAAGACATTTGAACACGCCTTAAGTACCGTGGTTGCCCTCTCATTCTTCATACCAATGCTGCTCGATACAGGCGGGAATGCAGGTGCGCAAACCTCTATTACTATTATTAGAGGGCTTGCAACCGGCGATGTCACATATAGAAATGTCTGGCAGATTGTTAGAATTGAGGTCTTTGCATCAATATTGATGGGTTTAATAGTTGGCGCGGTAGCCTTTTTAAGGGCGAT
>JBBIOC010000156.1:0-532 GCA_037443585.1 Candidatus Omnitrophota bacterium | reverse complement strand
TGCACTTGTTGTAGGCTTAACCATGATGCTAATCGTATTGCTTGCCATATCTACAGGGATATTCCTGCCCATTATATCAAAGAGATTTGGCTTGGACCCAGCAGTTTTAGCAGGGCCTATTACCACAAGTATAGTTGATATAATCGGGCTTATCATATATTTCAAGATTGCCCAGCTTCTCTTGCCAATTTTAAGGTCTTAACTATAACAAAACAAAAAACTTAAAAAAATTCTTGACAATGATTTTTTATTTGGTAGAATAAATTTTTTGTATCTCTCTTTTGGCCCATGTAGCTCAGTCGGTAGAGCACTTCCTTGGTAAGGAAGAGGTCACCGGTCCGATTCCGGTCGTGGGCTCCGTCGTGCTGCATTATTGGAAAATTAATGTTTTATAAGATGAGCACAGATTTAAAGTTAAACTAAACGTTTTCACAGATGATCACAGATAACTAAATCTGTGATCATCTGTATCTTTTCATCTGTGATAATCTGTGCAATTGATTTAAGGAGGACAAAATGGCAAAGGAAAAAT
>JBBIOC010000155.1:0-3766 GCA_037443585.1 Candidatus Omnitrophota bacterium | reverse complement strand
CTTTAATCTCTGTAATCTTCTTTTTAATCACTGTAATCAGACATCCTCATTGTTTGTCATTATAGGATGTCTTAGTATAAATATGAATTCAATACATACTGCTGAACCATACGGTGGGTGTTAAAGAAAGAGCCATTCATAGCAATAGAGTGGCGCATTATATTGACCCAATTCTCTCTATCTATATAAAATTGGCGGAGTATCCTGAATTCTATTTTATCATATAAGAAGTTAGCATCCTGCTGGTCAATACTTTCTGCATCATGAGGAGAACCAATTGCCCAGCCAGTAATACCCTCGATACACCCCTCAATCCACCAGCCGTCTAAAATACTTAAAGAAGGCACACCATTATGCGCCGCTTTCATACCAGAAGTGCCGGATGCTTCTTGCGGTTTGCGCGGGGTATTAAGCCATAAATCAACTCCCGAAACCAACATTTTGGCTAATTCAATATCGTAATCTTCAAGGTAGACAATTCTAATTTTATCCTTCAATGCTTCGGATGTAGCGATTATTTTCTTTATCAATTCCTTGCCTGGCCAATCCTGCGGATGGGCCTTGCCAGAAAAGACAAATTGCATCTTACCTGCATTTTTTGCAATTTTTAATAGCCTGCCAATATCAAAAAAAACTAAATCCGCCCTCTTATAAGTAGCAGCCCTGCGCGCAAATCCTATTGTAAATGTCTCGTAATCCATGCCAACGCCTGTCTCTTTATTCACATAATCAATGAGTTTCTTCTTTGCTTCCTGGTGCGCACTCCATACTTCGTCCCTCGGAATACCCAAGGCATAACGAAGACTAAATGGGTCATTCTTCCATCCTGGGATATATTTATCATAGAGCCTTTTGAAACTATCGCAAACCCAGGTCAAAGAATGCACACCATTAGTAATAGACTCTATTGAGTATCCTGGAAACATAGATTGAGAAACCTCACCGTGCTTCTTTGCCACACCATTTATGTATTTGCTTAAATTTAAGGCAAGCAAGGTCATATTCAGACTATCTTGACCACCAAGCATCTTCAAGATATCCAAAGGTATGAATTCCCTTAAAGCATTATTTACCAAATCATAAGAAAACTGGTCATGGCCTGCTGGAACCGGCGTATGTGTGGTAAATACGCAACGCTCCCTTACCGCCTCAAAATCCCATATCGGCTCTTCATTTCTTTTTAGCTCGTTTAATAACTCTAAAGTTAGAAAAGCAGCATGGCCTTCATTCATATGATACTTTTTTATCCCTGTATAGCCTAAACTATGAAGCATGCGAACTCCGCCTATCCCAAGAATAATCTCCTGCAATAATCTATACCATCGGTCTCCGCCATAAAGATAATCGTTGAGCCCCCTATCGTATTCGCTATTTTCATTTAAATCAGTATCCAGGAATATAATTGGAACAGTATGCCCTGTTATACCCAAACAATCATATTGCCATGCCTTTAGGGTTACAGTCCTATTTTCTATTTGGACCGTGACTTTATTAGGAAGAGGTTTCAAGAAATCCTGAGAACTCCACGATACAGGCAATTCTTGTTGATTCCCTTGCGCATCTAATCTTTGATTAAAGTAACCTTTCTCGTATAATAGAGTAACTGCCACCATCGGCACTTTAAGGTCAGCACAGGATCTTATGGTATCCCCTGCCAGAACCCCCAATCCTCCGCTATAAGTCGGAATCCGCGGGTCAATCCCTATCTCCATAGAAAAATATGCAACCCTTTTCTCTTTATTTTCCTCGAGCTTATCAGGGACTTGACCTTGTTTTAAAAATTTCTCTGGGGAATTTGCAAATTCATCTCTACAGAGACCTGAGCAAAAATAAAATACCTCTCCCTTATAATCATATTTCAAATCCTCTCTTGCAATCATTCCGCAAACAGGGTCTCTATTCAATGAAGAAGGTTTCATTTTTCTTTGGCCTCTTTTGTCTTTATTCTATAAAGCATCCTATAAGAATCTGACTCGGCTTCTTTCATTATTTTAAATGTTCCTAAACAGCCGAAGATAAAAGCAAATATAAGAGGAACGCTGAGATAAAGCCAATGCAACGGATTAGTAACACACAGATTAAAATGCGGTACAAAACATATCAAAGTAAAAGGCAGGCCTATCAGAAAACCAAACCAGATATACTTATTCTTAAAAATATTGTAGGTGAATGGCTCAGTAAACAACTTTTTCAGTCTTAATCTTTTTACTACCCTCAATCTTTTTCTCATTAAGTTTAATAAAGACTATGGAAGTCGGACTCCCATAGTACCCTCTTTTGTATCTCTCCTTTCTAAATTCTTGATATACTTTTCTGGGTCATTCTTAAATTCTTCAATACAAGTCGAACAGCAGAAATTATATATCTTGCCCTTGTACTCATAGTTTGCTTTTGTCTCTGCATCAATCCTTTTACCGCTGACAGGACAGATTTTATTGCCTGCATCTTTTGCTTTCTCTTCATGCCTTTGGTGTGCACCTGTGGTTGAACAGCTATGTGGTATCATCGGCATAAACATACATAATGCCAAGATACCTGCTAGATTTTTCTTCAAATTATTCTTCCACGCCCACGCCGTATTCATATACGAGCCTCCCACCATAATAACCTGTAATGGAAACAAGGCATGTGAATAAGACAAGGAAGATGAAAAAAATAACCCTAAAGGCCTTCTTTGATTTCCTTTTAACCAGAGGTAATATCACCCCAGAAGCCAAAGCAATCCCTAATGTAACATAAGCTAAATTTCTATGCGTATAGAAGACAGGATGTTTAACTTCTACTTTATCCCACCAGGCAGCCAAGACCGCAGCCACAGCAGCTACTATCCCTAAAATATAGTTACACCAAGCAGTCTGGTGCAAACTTTCTTTCTTAAAAATTAAGCTTAATACCTCAAGACCAAAGGCAGTAATAAACAATGCAATTGGAAAGTGTACAATTAAGGGATGCAGATGGAAATGATGCTCCATTCAAAACCTCCTGGTATAATCTTCACGTATAATCAAGAATTATACCTGATTACAAAGATTATTTTAGATTACAGAGATTAAAACATTAACCTCCTCACTTGACAGCTTTTGTTGCCAAAGTTTATAAGTAAGCCAACTTTATATCCCGTAAGGCTATCTTTAAGGCATTATGATATATATTCTCATTAAATCCAGGGCCTAATTCGCTATGAACTTTATAGGCACAAGCTATGATGCGTTCTGTAAGTGGGTCTCTTTCTTTAATCTCTGTAATCTTCTTTTTAATCACTGTAATCAGACATCCTCATTGTTTGTCATTATAGGATGTCTATTATCTATCAATTAATGTCCGTGATGTTCTTCGTGGTGGTGTTCGTGCCCTTCATGGCCGGAATGCCCGCCCTCTCTTTCCTCTAATTCTTCCAATTTTCTTATATATTTTTCAGGGTCGTTTTTAAAATCCTTTAGGCACATCTTGCAGCAGAGGTTATAGATTTTACCTTCATATTCTACCTGGAATTTCCCTATGTCTTCTTCTTTTACCTTCTGACCACTCACCGGGCAGATTTTGTTGCCTACCTCTACAGCCCCTTCTTCCAATCCAGTCTCCGCAGTAGCCTCCTCTTCAATATGCTCATCTTCGTGCTTATGTTCTATAGATTCTGTTTGAGCAAAAGAGAGTTTGTTTATTCCAAAAATAAATACCCCGGCAATTAAGATTGCCCATATTCTCTTAAACATTTCTAACCTCCTTTCTTATATATGTGGTTTGCTCAAAACTATTTTCTCGTCGG
>JBBIOC010000154.1:0-3792 GCA_037443585.1 Candidatus Omnitrophota bacterium | reverse complement strand
TATACGACACCACATTAAGGGATGGGGCGCAGACAGAAGGGGTTTCATTTTCTGTTACAGATAAGATTAGGATTGCAAAGAGGCTTGATGAGTTTGGCATACACTATATCGAAGGGGGATGGCCAGGTTCAAATCCTAAGGATATAGAATTTTTTAAGGATATAAAGAAAGAAAGATTAAAGCACTCAGAGATTGTGAGCTTTGGCAGCACTCGCCGTGCGAACTCAAGCGTTAGAAAAGATGAAAATCTGAATGCAATTTTGAAGGCCAAAACAAAGGCGGTTGCTATATTTGGGAAGAGCTGGGACCTGCATGTAACAGATGTTTTGAGAACCTCTCTTCAGGAAAACCTGAGGATGATAAGAGAGACTATAGAATATCTAAAATCAAAAAGGCTCTTTGTATTCTATGATGCAGAACATTTCTTTGATGGATACAGGAATAACAAGGATTATTGCCTTGAGACCTTGAAGATAGCAGCTGAATCAGGCGCAAATTGCTTGGTATTATGCGATACAAATGGAGGGATGCTTACATATGAACTTGCAACTATAGTGCGGGCGATTGCCAGCGAATTTGCCGTCCCTTTAGGTATACACACGCATAATGACAACGGAATGGCAGTAGCCAATACAATTGCTGCAATTGAGGCTGGCTGCCAAATAGTTCAGGGAACAATGAATGGATATGGCGAGCGATGCGGGAATGCTGATCTATGCGCAGTCATACCAAATCTAAAATTAAAACTTGGAATTGACTGCATCTCAGATAAGAATCTAAAGGCCCTCACTGAAGTTTCGAGATTTGTGAGTGAGATTTCTAATATGAAACAGCAGGATAATCAGCCATTTGTAGGCAAGAGCGCATTTGCACACAAAGCGGGGGTGCACATTAATGCCATCATAAAAAACCCTGTTACCTATGAGCATATAAAGCCAGATGCTGTAGGAAACCAACGGAGAATACTTGTCTCTGAGCTTGCAGGGAAGAGCAGTATTATAGTCAAGGCAGAACAGCTCAGCCTGGATTTATCGAAAAAGACGAAGGCAGCAAAGAGGATTCTTGGACTAATTCAAAGATTAGAGAATACAGGATATCAATTTGAGGCTGCAGAGGCCTCTTTTGAGTTATTGATGAAGAAGGCCCTGAGGAAATACAAGAGGTTTTTTGAATTAGAAGGGTTCAGAGTTATTGTTGAAAAGAGGGAGGATAATCGGCTCATCTCAGAGGCCACAATTAAATTAAAGGTGAATAATATAGAGGAGCACACTGCAGCCTTAGGCGATGGGCCGGTAAATGCGCTTGATAATGCCTTGAGAAAAGCGCTCGAAGGATTCTATCCAACACTCTCTAAGATGCATTTGACTGACTTTAAGGTCCGCGTATTGGATGAAAAAGAGGGCACTGCTGCAAAGGTTCGGGTATTAATCCAGTCTCAAGACGAAAATGATTCCTGGGGGACAGTTGGCGTTTCTGAAAATATCATTGAGGCAAGCTGGCAGGCCTTAGTAGACAGCATTGAGTATAAGTTGATGAAAGATAAAGTTTAATCCAACTGAACTGGTAACTGGTTAAATGGTTAAAAGGTTAAATAGTTAAATAGTGAATAGTTTAGACACCCCATTTAACCAATTACCATTTAACCATTTAACCAATGACAGACATCCCACCCAAATACAATCCCAAAGAAGTCGAAGACAGGCTCTATAGTTTCTGGGAAAGTCAGAGTTTTTTTTCTGCGAAGCCAAATCCCTCTAAAGAGCCATTTTGTATAGTTATTCCTCCCCCAAATATTACTGGAATTCTTCATATGGGCCATGCATTGAATAATACTATTCAAGATATCTTGATAAGATTTAAAAGGGAGAAAGGCTTTGAGACGCTTTGGGTTCCAGGCACAGACCATGCAGGGATAGCGACACAGAATATGGTGGAAAAGAAAATAGCTGAAAGAGGACTTAAGCGGCAGGACCTTGGGAGAGAAGCATTTTTAGAAGAGGTTTGGAAATGGCGCCAAAATTATGGAAATACTATAATCAATCAATTAAAAAGACTTGGCTCTTCTTGCGACTGGGAAAGAATTAGATTTACGATGGATGAAGGACTGTCCAATGCTGTGCTTGAGGCGTTTGTAAGGCTCTATAATAAAGGCCTTATCTATAAAGGAAATTACATTATAAATTGGTGCCCGAGATGTCAGACTGCGCTCTCAGATGAAGAGGCGCCGTATCAGGAGGTGGAAGGGAAGTTATACTACATTTTATACCCATTTAAAGAAGTGAAAAGTGAAAAGTTAAAAGTGAAAGGTGGAAAGCAGAAAAGACAAGGCGTTATAGTAGCTACTACCAGGCCTGAGACTATGCTTGGGGATGTGGCTGTGGCAGTCCATCCAAAAGACAGGCGATATAAAAAATTGATAGGGAGTAAAGTTATACTACCATTGATGGAGAGAGAGATAGAGATAATTGCAGATACTATTGTAGATCCAAATTTTGGTACAGGTGCAGTAAAGGTAACGCCTGCCCACGACCCTTATGATTTTGAAATTTCCAAGAGACATAATCTTAAGGCTTTAAAAATTATGGGGCCGGATGGGAGCATGAATGAAAATGCAGGGCCATATAAAGGTTTAGATAGATTTAAAGCAAGGGAGGAAATAATAAGAGACTTGGAGGAAAGAAATCTACTTCTAAAGACAGAAAAACATATTCATTCAGCAGGTCATTGTTATAGATGTCATACAATTATTGAGCCGTATCTCTCAGAGCAGTGGTTTGTTAGAATGAAACCTCTGGCTAAGCCTGCGATAGAGGTAGTAAAAAAAGGCAACATAAAATTTCATCCCGCTCGCTGGACAAAGGTATATCTGAACTGGATGGAGAATATTAAAGATTGGTGTATTTCAAGGCAGATTTGGTGGGGGCATCGTTTGCCTGTATACTATTGTAGAAAATGTACGAAACAGGCAAACGGGCTCAAGGCTCAAGGCTCAAGGCTCAAGGGCAGAGGTGAAAACGAGAAAGGTGTAATTATTTCTAAGATATGTCCTGAGAAATGTCAAGGTTGTAATTCGACTGATATTTACCAAGACGAGGATGTGCTGGATACTTGGTTTTCTTCGTGGCTATGGCCATTTTCAGTATTTGGCTGGCCTAAATCGACGGCAGATTTAGACTACTTCCATCCTACTTCTGTGCTTGTCACTGCTCCTGAGATTATATTTTTCTGGGTAGCGAGGATGATTATGGCAGGATTGGAGTTTACAGGTAAGATTCCGTTTAAGGATGTCTATATCCACGGCACTGTCAGGGATTTAACAGGTGCGAAGATGTCGAAATCCTTAGGAAATATAATAGACCCTATTGATATAATTGAGGAGTTTGGTGCAGATGCCCTTCGTTTTAGTATGATATCTATTACTGCCACAGGACAAGATGTCTTTTTGTCGAGGGAGAAATTTGAACTTGGTCGCAATTTTGCAAATAAGGTCTGGAATGCCTCGAGATTCGTACTGATGAATCTTAAACAGAGCAAAGAGCAAAGAGCAAAGAGCAAAGAGCTGGGACTGTCTTTGGCTGATAAATGGATTTTGAGTAGATTGCATAGAACAATCAATGCAGTTACAAGATCTTTAGATAATTATAGATTCAATGAAGCAGCAAACACTATTTATGAATTTTTCTGGCATGAATTCTGTGATTGGTATCTGGAACTAACTAAACCTGAGATTGGTTTAGAAGAAAAGCAATGCATTCTATTCACTATTTTAGAAAATTCTCTGAAACTACTCCA
>JBBIOC010000153.1:3313-3818 GCA_037443585.1 Candidatus Omnitrophota bacterium | reverse complement strand
CATTATTGAATTTTGCTTCAGCTGTCGGTATAACAGATGAGTCTCAAGGAGGCACAAACAAGGCAAGTCCCACCCCCACTGGCCTTATTACAATGGATTTTCAGAATGCAAATCTGAAAGATGTACTTAAGGTCTTTTCCCAGCAATCAGGCCTAAATTTTATAGCAAGCCAAGCAGTGCAAGACCGCACAGTCACGCTCTATTTTGAAAATGTTACAATTGAGGATGCGCTTCGTCAACTTATGGAAGCAAATAATCTTACTTATGAGCAACCTGCAGGTAGCAACATATTTATTGTCAAAGAATCAGGCAAGCCTACAGTTGAAACTATAACCAAGATTTATGAGATGAAGTTTGCGCAGCTTGCAGGCGTGGCAACTGAAGGAGGTCAGACCACTGAGGCTGAGATAAAGTCTGTACTTGAAAAATTATTGAGTGAAAAAGGGAAGATTGTTACTGACAAACGTTCAAACAGTATTATAATAACAGATATACCGAGCCAATT
>JBBIOC010000153.1:0-3290 GCA_037443585.1 Candidatus Omnitrophota bacterium | reverse complement strand
GGCTGGATATTAGAACCCAGCAGGTTATGATTGAGGCAGAGGTTCTGGAGGTGGATTCTTCACTTGTAGAGAAACTGGGCATAGAGTGGACTAGCGGCACGACTGCAGGCATACTGGCTACATACGCGCCTCCTAAAATAACAACCGCTGCACCTTTTAGAGGCGACCTTTCAAAAAATACTGGAGATTCAGGCGATATTACAATTGGCACTTTGACATTTGGCTCAGGCCCTACTACAACTATGGCTACACTTCAGGCATTATATAGCAATTCAGGCACAAAGATTCTGGCGAGGCCGAGGGTGCTCACTATTAATAATGAGACTGCAGAAATAGAAATAACTGCCAGGACAGCGGTTGCCAGTATTACAACTACCACAACAGTAACAGGGCAGGCAACAACCTCAGCAGAGAGGATTCAGACAGGGATAACTTTGAGCGTAACTCCTCAAATCAATAAAGATGGCTATGTCACAATGCAGATAGAGCCTAAGGTCATAATCCCTGTAGCCTCAAAATTTTTTACAGGCGCAACTCAATATGTAGACCCGCAGACCAGGGGTGCAAAGACAACAGTTATGGTAAAAGACGGAGAGACTGTTGTAATAGGTGGTTTGATATCAGCTGAAGATTCCTCTGGTTTTAAAAAGATACCATTCGTAGGTGATATCCCTATCTTTGGTGAACTTTTTAAATATCGTAGTAAGGACAATTCAGGCAAGGAGCTTATAATCTTTATCACTCCCCATGTTATTAAAGAGGAAGTACCAGGGATAGGCAGAATTAGTGAAAGAGAACAAGAAGGTGCAGTTTTAAAGAAAGAAAAGGAGGTAGGGCTTTTGCTTGACCTTCTTGGGGGCAGGACTACAACTAATAAATGAAGAAATCGAAATCAAAGTTAGGCGAGATACTTATAAAGGAAGGTTTAATAACAGAGGAGCAGGTTGAGAAGGCGTTTTTAGTGCAGAAGGAAGAAGGTCTGCGTCTGGGCGATACTCTAATAAAGTTAGGTCTTGTCTCTGAGAAGGATATAGTGGTAGCACTTTCAAAACAACTCTCAATCCCCTATGCTACCTATGCAAAAGGGCTTCTGCGACCTGCCCCTGAGCAAGATCTCCAGAAACTTGTTCCTGAGGAATATGCGCGCAGGCACATGCTTCTTCCCCTTTCAAAGAATCTCAAATCTTTAACAGTAGCATTTGTTGACCCTTTGGACTTGATTACGATTGACAATCTTAAGCGTATGACAGGTTGTGAGATAAATCCTATCATTGCACCAAAGAGTGACCTGACAAGGTCCATAGATGAGTTCTATGGCAAAGAAGACTTACTAAAAGATGTTATAAGCGATACCTATGCCCTTGAAGAGTTTAAGCTTGAGAAAGGAGAAAGGGAAAAGGAGCTCAGCTTAGACGAATTGATTGCAAAGGCTGAAGAGGCGCCTGTTGTAAAACTCGTTGACCTAATCCTTATGCAGGCAATAAAGGACAGGGCAAGCGACATTCATATAGAGCCATTTAAGGATAAGATAAATGTTCGTTATAGGATTGACGGCGTCTTATATGAGATTGCACCACCTGCAAAACACCTACTATCTGCCATTGTGTCCAGGATAAAGATCTTAGCAAACCTTGATATAGCTGAGAGGAGGCTTCCCCAGGATGGGGCTTTTTTAGTAAAGATAGAAAACCGGTTTATTGACATAAGGGTCTCTACTATTCCTGCTATTCATGGCGAAAAGGTTGTTATGAGGATCCTTGATAAATCTGCCACGCCCCTTGACCTCGGTGAACTGGGTTTTGACCAGAAGGATTTGGAGAATTTTAGAAAGGCAATAAAGAGTCCGCACGGACTTATACTTATTACAGGACCAACAGGAAGCGGAAAGACCACGACCCTCTACGCTGCTTTAAATGAGATAAAGAGCCCTCATAAGAATATCCTGACAGTTGAAGACCCCGTGGAATATAAGTTAGATGGTATAAATCAGGTTCAGATAAAGCCTGCTATAGGACTTACATTTGCAAATGTGCTTCGCTCATTTTTACGACAGGACCCTGATATTATAATGGTTGGTGAGATAAGAGACTTGGAGACTGGTCAGATCTGTATAAGGGCATCCCTTACCGGCCACTTGGTCCTAAGCACGCTCCATACAAATGATGCGCCGAGTGCAGTCTCCAGGCTAATCGATATTGGCATTGAACCATACCTTTTGGTTTCATCATTGACCCTTGTGGCAGCGCAAAGGCTTGTTCGCAGGCTCTGTCCTGAATGCAAAGAGGCTTATGAGACTACCCCTGAAATAGTTAAAGACTTTGGAATAAAACAGGAACTTATCTATAGGCCAAAGGGCTGCGATTATTGTAATCATATAGGCTACAGGGGAAGGGTTGCAATATACGAGATTCTTCTGTTAAATGAGGATATGCGGAATCTAATCTCAAAAGGTGCAGATACAACTGCACTTAAAAAAGCAGCAAAAGAGACAGGGGCTAAGAGCTTATTAGAAGCTGCAATTAAAAAAGTAGAGGATGGAATTACTAGTATTGAAGAGGCCGTAGCTGTAACCTTGGTAGCAGGGGAGTAATATAGCACATTCTATGACGAAGGTTACGGAAAGTTACGGAAAGTTTCGGAAGGTTACGGAATGTTGCATAAAAAAACAACCTTCCGTAACATTAAGTAACATTCCGAAACCTTAAGTAACCTCCGTGATTTTTTAGTAGGATTAAAATATGCCATTCTATTCTTACATTGCAAGAAATAAAGAAGGTAAGTTAGAGCAAGGAAGCGTTGAGGTTGTAAATCAGGAGGACTTAATCGCCTCTCTTCAGGCGCGGGGTCTTCTGGTTATTAATGTTTCACTGAGAGAAGCGCCAAAGTCCCAGAAAAAGGCCACAAGGAAGATGCACAGGAAGGTCAAGATAAATGACCTTGTGATGTTTAGCAGAGAGCTCGCTACTTTATTGGGCGCAGGCGTTACCTTGAGTAAAAGTTTAGATATACTTACAAAACAGGTTGAGTCTTTAGTTCTGCTTAGGGCAATAGAACAGATTAAGAGGGATGTAGAAGGTGGATATACATTTCAAGGCGCGTTAAAAAAGCACGACAAGATATTTTCAAAATTCTGGATAAATTTAGTCGAGACAGGAGAGGCGAGCGGCCATCTGCCTTCTAGTTTAGACCAGTTGGCAGTGTATCTTGAGGAGAGTGCGGCGCTACAGAGAAAGGTAGTCTCTGCCCTGGTATATCCAGTCTTGCTTTTGTGTGTAGCAACTGCAGCTATT
>JBBIOC010000152.1:1563-3819 GCA_037443585.1 Candidatus Omnitrophota bacterium | reverse complement strand
TAAAATTTGTTTTAAGTAGCTAAACACATACGACAGAAAAGCTTATCTTAGATGGTCATGAAGTATCATTTTCTACTATTTATGATATAACCATAAGTACATTGGAAAACTATCCTGAAGCCCTTTTTGTATCCCTTACTACTGAATCCATTAGTAGTCTTTTTGGTTTGGATAATACAGCTGATAAGATAAAATGGATAAAAATGATAAAAAGATTACTTGAAATCCTGCTAAAGAAAATCAAAGAAAAAGAAAAAAATCTTCAAGTTGTTCAATCATGGGATCCTAATGACAAAGCCTCATCCTCTGGCTTTGGGAAGGAAGGCTTTATTCCAGAAGACCAAGATATCAACTATATCATCTACTTTGAAAACTTATCCACAGCAACCGCAGCTGCCCAAAAGATTGTAATCAAAGATATCCTTCCCGAAGAATTGGAGATAGAAACCTTAAAGTTTGAAAGCATCTGTTTAGGTGATAGGATAATTAACCTTCCAGAAGGCTTAAACATCTCTACATCAACAATATTCTCCTTAGGAACCTCTAATGTAGAGGTAGAAACAACAACAGTGAAACTTAAGATTGATATAACCTGTTCTACCCAAACAAGGAGTATTGAATTAACCCTTGAAGGAAGAGATATAGCTACAGATGAGCTTACAGACCTCCTTGTTCCAAATCAATATCCCCCAAATGGAGAAGGCTTTGTAGTTTTTAAGGTAAAACCCAAAAAGGGTCTTTTATCAAAAACAAGGATAACAAACAAGGCAACCATTATCTTTGATACAAACCCTCCTATAGAAACTCCCCAGATATTTAATACCGTTGACTCTGATATTCCCAAAAGCAAGATAAAGCCATTACCAGAGATAACTAGGTCAAAGACCTTCAATATAGAATGGGAAGGAGAAGATACCAGCTCTGGGATAGAAGATATTACCATCTATGTCTCAGATAATGGAGGTCCTTATATCCCTTATCAAACCATTAATGTCCCATCTGGCTCCTTAACATTTGAGGGAGAATATGGCCATAGCTACAGGTTCTATTCAAGGGCAGAGGATAATGTGGGTAATATTGAGGCTCATCATCCCTACGATGCAGAGACACGGCTCTTGCCTGCTTCTATTGCAATAAAAGCAGAGCAAAGGGCAATACCCATTCTTGGAACAACCTCTCTCTATGCCTTTACAGAAACAGAGAGCATCTTCGCAACCTGGACAGCCTCAAATGGAACTTTATCCTCTATCTTTGGAACAAGCACCATCTTTTATCCAGCATCATTGGGCATTGGAACAATCACTGCATCTGATAGTATAAATACAACCACAACCACAGTTATTATTGGAAATCTGCCACCTTTAACTGAAAGATTGAGTGTATCTGGAGCAACTGCAACAATTAAGCTTGGAACAGAATCCATTATCATCCTTCCCCTTAAACCCTGCCCAATAAGCCTTTTAGATAACCTCTCTTCAAATATTGGATTTGGAGTGCTTATAGATGCCTATGGAACATCTGGTCAATCATTCAAAGGAACCCTTACCAATCTACTGGTTATTGAGATAGAATATGATGATGAAAAGATAAAAGGTATAGATGAAAACTCATTAAGCCTCTATATCTCCTCTGATAATGGAGCTGGTTGGCAGACTATAACTTCTACATTGGATATAGAAAAGAACCTTATAATTGGCACATCAGGTCATCTTTCCATAATCGCACTTGCTGGAGAAAAGAAGACAAAATTTGCTCTTGACCTATCCAATGTTATTGTCTATCCTAATCCCTATAGGCTCTATAAAGGAGAAAGGCCTATCACCTTTGCAAACCTTACAGAAGAGGCGACAATCAAGATATTCAATATAAATGGTGAAGAGATAGCAAGGCTTTATGAAGAAGATAGTGATGGGATATATAGTTGGAGGCTTCCAAAGAACCTTGCCTCAGGTGTTTATATCTATTGCATAATAAACGGCAAGGGCCAAAAAGCACTTGGAAAGATTGGGATTGTGAAATAAAAATGAATTGTCCATATTGTAAAAATGTTGAGCTAGCGCTTACTATGACTAAGCAAGGTATAGAAATTGATACCTGCAGCAAGTGTGGAGGTGTTTGGCTTGATAAAGGTGAGATATTTTTATTTAGCAAGAAAGTAAATGTAATGGCACAGGCACTTTATGAGGCTATAAAAAAAGCTAAACCGATAGATAAATTTTCTCCAAAAACTCAAAAACCAATGCAGGAAATTATACT
>JBBIOC010000152.1:0-1509 GCA_037443585.1 Candidatus Omnitrophota bacterium | reverse complement strand
AGGTGGTGAATTTGAGCAATTGGATAAAATTAACATAAAGGATTTGAAAATAACCTTTGATGGACAGGCTAAAATGTTCACCAAGCCAAAGATAACCGCTCCATTAAAGCTAACCCCTTTACCCAATTTGGCTATTCGCTCCCTTGGTGTGCTTTTTGGGTTATATGCATTGTTAATACTAGTGTTAATTACCTGTGTAAATTTTGGTTATTTAACATCTAATCTTGCCCTATTGATGGCAATTACATTCTGTATTTTACAATTTACATTAGCCCCTTGGTTAATGGATTTATCATTGAACCTCTTTTATAAAATTTCCTGGAAAAAACCAATCCCTCCTCATCTAAGTAATTTTATTAGAAATGTCTGTAGAAAACATCAAATGAAATTTCCACAAATTGGTATTCTGGAAGACGGAGCTCCACAGGCTTTCACTTATGGCGATCATCCAAATAATGCTAGAATAGTAATCTCACAAGGTTTAATTGACCTTTTAGAGCCAGAAGAACTTGAGGCAGTAATAGCCCATGAAATTGGCCATGCAAAACATTGGGATATGGTAGTAATGACCATTGCTTATATAGTTCCCTTTATTTTATATTACATATACCATTTGTTTACACAAAGCTCTTCCCGCAACTCAAAAGAAAGGAGGGCTACTGCTATAATTACTACTTGCTCCTATATTCTTTATATAATAAGCCAATATGTAGTGTTGGGGTTCTCTCGTATTCGCGAATATTATGCAGATAGATTTTCAGGTGAAGTAACTAAAAATCCTAATAGCCTGGCTTCTGCATTAGTAAAGATTGCTTATGGATTAGCAGGCCAGAAAAAGGAGGAGAAGGAAAGTAATAGAAAACCAACCTTGGAGGCAATTGGTGCATTGGGCATATTTGACCCTAAAGGTGCGCGGGCATTGGCTATTACCAGCTATTCATCATCTGCTTCTAAAATGGATGGCGAGATAGATAAGGAGAATCTCCAAGAAGTAATGAAATGGGATATCTGGAATCCATGGGCGAAATATTATGAGTTAAATTCTACCCATCCGTTGATTGCCAATCGGCTAAATTATCTCAGTGAACAGAGTGCGTTTTTAGGACAAGAGCCTTTTGTGGTTTTCAATCTCAAAAAACCTGAATCATATTGGGATGAATTCTTTATTGACCTGTTAGTTATGTGGTTACCTGTAGTACCAATACTATTTGGCTTGTTGTTAAAGTTACTTCAACCTCATAATCCTATGTTTTACATATGCCCCCCATTACTTTTATTTGGTATTGCTTTGTTAATTCAAACACTTTTTTCTTATAAAAATTCAGGTTATTTTTTAGAGATGAATATTGCGAGCTTGTTTAAAAAGGTTAAGGTGTCCAGCGTAAGACCCATCCCTTGTAAGCTTAAAGGAAAGATAATAGGTAAGGGAATGCCTGGGCTTATTTGGTCAGAAGATTTTGTTATGCAGGATGAGACAGGAATAATATTTCTTGATTATCGTCAGCCATT
>JBBIOC010000151.1:0-3838 GCA_037443585.1 Candidatus Omnitrophota bacterium | reverse complement strand
AAATTGATCTTTTAATAGACATTTTGGGGTTGACTAATTATAGCTTGTCACAGATAAAAACTGTGAAAATCTGTGTTACTATTTTTTCAACGACTCCAACTTCGCCTTCACCTTCTCATCCTGCTTCAAAGACAGGCTCTTCTCCCACGCCTCTTTAGCCTTATCTATAATGCCTTTTCTAAAATATATCTCACCTAAATGGTCATATATCGTGGGGTCGTCTTTTATGAGTTGGCTAGCGCGTTCAAGCTCTCTTTGCGCCTCCTCAAGCATCCCCTTTCTAAAATATACCCAGCCTAAACTATCCACATATGCACCATTCTGCGGGTCTTTATCTAACGCCTTTTTTATAAGCTTCATCGCCTCATCCAGTTCTTCATTATCTTCTGCGTATATATATCCCAGATAATTTAAGGCCTCTGGGTTTTCAGAGTCTAATTCTATTGATTTCTTCAGATTCTCCTTTGCCTCATTTCGCTTTGAAAGGCCATCCAGGGCTGCGCCTAAATAAAAGTATGCCTTTGGGTTTTCAGGTTCCAGCTCAATGGATTTCTTATAATATTCTATTGCTTCTAAATGAGCCTCCTTCTGACTGAAACAGAAACCTAAAAGCAGATACACCTCAGGGCTTTTTTCTTCAATTGTCAAAGCAACTTTTAATATTTCAATCGCACGCTCATATTCCCTTTCAGAGATATAGAGATATGCCAGTTCAATATAGCCTTCCAGTTCTTCAGGCCTGAGTTTTATCAGAAGTTCATATTCGTGGATGGCGTCCTCAACCCTGCCTGCGTTGTAATAGACCCCAGCGAGCTGGCTATAGAGCTTTGGGTTTAATGGGTCTATTCGCAATGCCTCCTGATAATGGAGGATTGAATTGTCAAAATCCTTTGTCAATTCATACAAAACACCCAGACCTATATGAGCCTCAAAATAATCCTTATTCAGTTCAACAGCCCGCTTTAAATGAGCTATTGCCTCTTCTAATTTTCCAAGCCTTGCATAGACTATCCCTAAATTGAATTGTATTACAGGTGTCTCCTTCTTCTCTTCTGCAAGGTTCTGGTATATCTTTATTGCTTTTTCAATATCTTCACCCAAGATATATATGTCAGCTAAAGAGGCCAATGTTGCAAGGTCATTGGGCTGAATCTTTAAAATCTCCTCATACGCCTTCCCTGCCTCTTCATAATTTTTAAGAGAGGTATAGACAAGTGCGAGCAAGAATCTGGGGCGGGTATTCTCTGGGTCTAATTCTATTGCCTTTTTTAGGGAATCAATCGCCTTCTGGTTTTCACCCAACTTTATGTAATCCGCACCAAGCCTCAAATAAATAAGCGAGGCATTTGTGTCAAATTCTATTGCCTTTAGATACTCCTGGACTGCCTCGCTTACCCTATTTTCATTATCAAGTACAAGGCCCATGGAATAATGGGCATAGGCCTTCGGAGAAGGAAACCTTTTGGTCTTCTTTGGTAGTCTAACGACCCTGCCTACTGGTTTTAATTTAGACCCCTTCGGTGAAGTTGGTGCGCAACCTAAAAGATTATTTAAAATTAGAAAAATCGCCAGAAATGTAAGACTACCTCTCAGACTCATCGAAAATTTTTATGAAAGAGCTCTGAAAAACCTTTTCTTGAACGCGGATTCTCGCAGATTTCACGCGGATATTCGCGGATATTTCCGTGATAATCTGCGGAAATCCGCGTGTAATCCGCGTACATCCGCGTTAAAGATTCTTTTTCAGAAGTTTCTACCAGAGCTTCTTCTTATGTCTGTCTCTTCTCAGCCTCTTTTTTCTCTTGTGTCGCGCAATCTTCTTCCTCTTGCGCTTTCTACCACAGGGCATTTGTCACCTCCATATTAAATTGTTGTATTGTTAAATTGTCAAACTGTTAAATTGTTTATTTGACCAACAATATAGCAATTTAGCAATATAACAATTCAGCAATTTCATTTGTTTTAGTAGATTACTTTATTTAAAGGGTATTCAATTATTCCCTGCGCTCCGCGACGCTTCAGCTCAGGTATCAGAGTGCGAACCACCTTTTCATCAATGATTGTCTCTATTGCAAACCAGTTACCCTCGCTCAATTGTGATATGGTTGGCTTCTTCATAGCAGGCAAAATCGAAAGGACATCCTTTAAGTCCTTCTTTGCCACATTCATCTTAATACCTACCTTCTCTTCAGCCAAGAGCGCACCTTTTAAAAGGGTGGAAATATTGTCCATCTTTTGCTTCTTCCATCTATCCTTCATAGAAGAATTATTTGCAATAAATTGTGTTGTGGACTCGCAGATGGTTTCAATAATCTTCAGATTATTCGCTACTAAAGAGGCGCCTGTCTCTGTAAGCTCAACCACTGCATCAACAAGCCCTGCACCTACTTTGACCTCAGTAGCCCCCCAAGAGAACTCCACATCTACATTGATTCTTTTCTTCTTAAAGAACGCCTTTGTAACATTAACTAATTCTGTGGCTACGCTCTTTCCATTCAAATCCTTTATAGTTTTAATCTCTGAATCTACTGGTACTGCCAGGACCCACCTGACAGGACGAAGCCCCTGCTTTGCATAGATAAGCTCGCATATTCTTGATACCTTTTTCCCGCTCTCTAATATCCAGTCTTCACCTGTAATGCCGCAATCTAAAGCGCCTTCAGAGACATACCTGGCCATCTCCTGAGACCTAATAAGCACAGGTGATATTTCTTCATCGTCTATGATAGGAAAATAGGAGCGCTCTCCTATAGAGATATTAAACCCTGCCTTCTTAAACATCCTTAAGGTTGCTTCCTGCAGACTACCCTTCGGTAGCCAAAGCCTTAATCTCATTTTGCACTTCCTTGGTTTTTCTCTTCCTTGAATATACCTTCTTACTCTTTTTTATCCTGGTCTTCGGATTTATTTTCCAGGTCTTCCGAATCCTTATCTTCTTATTCAAAGCCACGTTACGATATTATACATAATATAGGGGTTTTGTAAAGGGAATTTTGAGTAACTATCCATTTAGCAACAAACCCGGGATTTTCTAAAATATTAATTGACAGTGGCGAATATTTGACATACAATTGTATATACAATAGTGAACCTGAATGAAAGACATACGCTGGAGCCAGCTAAAGAGCCAAAGGCTCAAGAAGACAAGAGGTGCCTCTTTTGAGGAGATTATCTCTTCAGAGTTAATTGGTGTTAAGAGACACCCTAAAAGACTTACTCAAGATATCATGCTTTTTAAGTTTAAGGGCTATATTTGGATTGTCCACTATATTGAAGAAGAGGATTACATATTTTTAAAGACACTATATCCAAGTCGAAAATATACAAAACTTTATAGGAAAGGAGAGCTGAAATGAGAAGGATTAATCTAACACGTCAAGAAAAAGCAATTGAAGATAGCCTCTTAAAGGGCGAATATATCAACGTGGGAAAGAGTGAGTTTCAAGCCATAGCTGAGGCTATTTCTGCAAGGAAGAAAGATGCTATTTTAAATGTTCGCGTCAATAGCCACGACTTAGCCAGCATTAAGCAAAAGGCCCAGAAGCTGGGAATCAAATACCAGACTTTCATCTGTGAGATTATTCACAGGATTGCCCAGGCACATTAATCATATTATTTACTCAAGTTATCCCCAATAGCCTGTAGGCCAGGTTTAAACCTGGCCTACAGGCTACGACTATTTTAGCGAAAAAGGAACATTTACAGCTAATAACTTCCGCAACCTAACATTATTTTTTTTATCAAGGGTAAATCTCAAATTCATACTTACAAACTTTAAATAATCATCCATATTCAATCGTTTTCCCTTGGGCAGTTCTGCTTTAACTATAGGAAATTT
>JBBIOC010000150.1:0-3925 GCA_037443585.1 Candidatus Omnitrophota bacterium | reverse complement strand
ATTAGAATATAATAATCTGCAATAGCTTTTTATGACAAATCACCTGTTCAACCTACGCGGTTGAACAGGTCATTCATAAATAACCACTTTATTTCTGCCAGTCTCCTTTGCCCTGTAGAGTGCCCTGTCAGCACAATCAATCAAACCCTCTGCATCTACCCCGTCTTCAGGAAAGCCTGAAATGCCCAAACTGGCAGTCACATCCACAATCTCATCATATGCCTTAAATCTTGAGACCCCTATTGTCTGTCTTATACGCTCAGCAACGCCCCTAGCGCCCTTTTTGGGTGTATTTGAAAGTACCATCACAAACTCCTCCCCGCCATATCTTCCGATTATATCTATCTCACGGAGATTAGATTTAAGCAGGCGGCCAATATCTCTTAAGATTACATCTCCGACTAAATGCCCAAATCTATCATTCCTATCCTTAAAGTTGTCTATATCGAGTATTAAGACAGACAAGGGTGATTTGTGTTTCATTGAACGTCTGATCTCTTCTTTAAACCTCTCCATCAGATGCCTTCGTGTATGGACCCCTGTGAGTGAATCTGTTATTGCCATCTCTTCTACCCTGTTGTATAAAAATATCCTTTCCAAATGAATCGCAAATTGACTTGCAAGTATTAAAAAATTATCGAAATAGTCTCTTGTTAGACCTTCCATATAAAGGATTGCTAAAATCTTGCCTTCTATGCTCAGGGGGACTGCTGCAAGTGTTTCGAAATTCTTCAAATTCGAAAGTTTTGCAAAATAGCTATCTTCCTTTTTGCCTGATAATAGAAGGGGCCCTTTGATAGCCTTAACAATGTTGAAGACCTCAATTTCAAACTCATCTGGTTTAGTCTGTTCAGCATCTTTCTCACGTTCTAATATATAAGCTTCCCCAAGTTCATCTATATCTTCCTTTTCAATTAAAAGCGCTGCCCTTTGGAATCTAAATGATTTCTTCAGGTCTTTACATAAGACCTTGAATATCTCTTCAAACGAAAGGCCTGTTGATAACTCTTTTGATACCTCATAGAGCTGGGCAATCTTCTCCACCTTTCGCTCAATATCCAGATTTAATTGGAGCTGTGATTTATCCTTTAAGGAGAGCCTATCATAAGAGATGCGAACCTCCTCAAGCATACCTTTTACCTTCTCTTTATATTCGGAAGATTTTTTTCGGAATCCAAAAGTAATAAAAGGAATTGTGTCAAATACAAATAGAATAATAAGCTTAGAATAGATAGGAACTGACCTATAATACAAAATTATAAAGATACTTAAAGCCCCTGAAATGAGAAGACTTTTTCTTAGTCCAAAGCGATATCCCATAATTAAAATCAAGATTAAAAAGTAGCTGAAAAATTTAAACTCCATATAAAACCACCTGGTCCTTCCCCTGACGCTTTGCCTTATAGAGCGCCTCATCTGCTTTCATTATCAGGTCCTCGCAGAATTTTGCATCTTTCGGGCATGCTGCAACCCCAATTGAAACAGTGAGCCTGGTCGCCTCCTTTCTTAAAAAAATCTCTTTGGCCTTTATATCTTTGCGTATCCCTTCCGCAATCTTCCATCCCTCATCCTTTGCTGTCTGTGGCAGTATAATGCCAAATTCCTCTCCACCATAACGGGAAACAATAGCGCCTTCTTCTCTTAGAGGTTTCAGAATCTCTGCAATCTTCTTCAACACAATATCCCCTGCAGCGTGGCCATAATTATCATTATAATTTTTAAAATTATCTATATCGAGCATCAGGAGTGAGCAATCCTGGTCTATGCGCAGAGACCTTTGCAGTTCCTCATCCAGACGCTCCAGAAAATAACGTCTTAAGCTTAAGCCTGTAAGGGAATCTGTTATCGCCAGGTCAAATTGCATTTTATAAAATTGAGCGTTCTGCACACTAACCGCGCCAATGTCTGAAATAATATCTAAAAGCCTCAGGTCATCTGTAATAAAATTTCCTGGAATCTTGCTCTCAAGCCTTATAATACCTATCACCTTTTTGTTGGCTATCAATGGGCAGGCTATCAAAGAACGAAACCTCTTTGAGAGAATATCAGACCCTTCAACATTGAACCTGAAGTCCTTCTTTATGTCTTCAACTAAAAGGCACTGACGTTGTTTTAAGACCCACTGGTCGAATAAATCCCCTTTCTTCTCTTTAATCTTCTCAAAACCTCCATCCAACCTTGCTGCAAAAAGCGCAAGCTCCTGTCTTTCAGTGTCAACCCCGAAAAACAAAGCAGCATTGGATTTACCAATAATCTCAAAGGGCTTATCTACTAAAATCCTTGAAACCTCTCCTATGGAAAAAGTTGCGCTTAAGACTGCAGTTATATCCTGAAGAGAAAGATACCTCTTTAATTTCCTTTCTAACGCTTGGTTCTCCTGTCTATGCCTTGAATATTCAGAGGCAAGGAGGTTTGTGTTCTCCTTTACTTCTTCAATCGCTACTTCATTCATACGAGCATAATATTCTATTTTTTTCCTGTTCGAATTGGCTATTAGAAAAAGCAAAATTAACAAAAGGATATTTGCCAAATTTGAAAGGCTTAGAGAGAGGCTGATAAGGAGCGTCAGGATTATTGAACCTGATAAAAAGAATATACCCCAGAATAGGCCCAGGAAGTGGAGGGCATAAAGATTGATGGGATTATAGAGTAAGAGATTTGGGAATTTTGGGAGGCCTGTCCGAAATACAAGAAAGCTGACAACTAAAAATGCAAAGATACAAAAGGCGCCAGATCTTGTGTGGCCAGAAATTTTCATAATAATATTTTAACATCGGACTTATACTATCACTTCTTCAGTCTCTTTATTAAAGAAGTGGGCCTTGCTCATATCAAAGACCAGTTCTAAGTCCTGATTTACTTCTGGCTTGTCGTGTCCACCTACCCTTGCAATAATGGAACTCCTGCCAGCAGTAATATATAAAAAGACCTCAGCGCCCAATGGTTCTATAACATCCACACTTCCCTTGACAATATTATCTGGAGAAGCCTCAGTCACAAATAGTTTGTCGTAAATATCTTCAGGCCTTATGCCGAACGTTATCTCTCTTGATTCGTATGGGGCAATCCTCTTATACATATCCTCTACGAGCCTTACTTGAAATCTGCCTTCATCAAAATAATAACGGCCGTTTCGTTTAATAATCTGGCCGTTAATAAAATTCATAGGGGGCGAGCCAATAAAACCTGCTACAAATTTATTTACAGGTCTATCGTAAAGGGTGATGGGGTCAGCTATCTGCTGTACATAACCATCCTTCATAACTGCGATTCTATTGCCCATTGTCATAGCCTCTGTTTGGTCATGGGTAACATATATCATAGTGGTCTGAAGCCTTATATGTAATTTATTTATCTCTATTCTCATCTGAACGCGCATCTTCGCATCAAGATTGCTAAGAGGCTCATCAAATAAAAATACCAAGGGTTTTCTGACAATAGCCCTTCCAACTGCCACCCTCTGCCTCTGTCCGCCAGAAAGTTCCCTTGGCTTTCGGTCAAGCAACTTCTTAATACCCAATATCTCTGCTGCCTC
This sequence comes from Candidatus Omnitrophota bacterium, assembly GCA_037443585.1. GTDB lineage: Bacteria > Omnitrophota > Gorgyraeia > Gorgyraeales > JBBIOC01 > JBBIOC01. The sequence goes on along the minus strand of JBBIOC010000150.1, from coordinate 390 downwards.
ATTTACCCTTGTGTCAATCTCATTCTTCGGATATTTTCTAAGCCGTAAACCAAATGCCATATTTTCGTATACGGTAAGATGTGGATACAGCGAATAGTTCTGAAAGACCATTGCTATATCCCTATCCTTTGCAGGCACATCATTTACCTTCTTACCTCCAATCCAGATTTCGCCTTCGGTAACTTCTTCAAGACCTGCTATCATCCTTAAGGTCGTTGATTTCCCACAGCCAGAAGGGCCTACCAACACGACAAACTCCTTGCTCTCAACGCCGAGGGTAAGTCTGTGGACCGCCTCAATATTGCCCGGAAAAACCTTAGTAACATTTCGTAAACTTACCTGTGCCATATACCTTCACTTATACCTGTTCAACCTACGCAGTTGAACAAG
>JBBIOC010000149.1:0-3964 GCA_037443585.1 Candidatus Omnitrophota bacterium | reverse complement strand
CCGCTTTAGTCGCCTCCAGATTCTGCGGAATCGGCTCTGGGTTTACATTGCCAAAATAAGGCTCTCTTTGTGTGCGAATCTCTGTAATCTGCAGCTTTGTCCCTTTTAGAATCTTTTTTATATAGCCTGCGCCTGTGCCATGCATATAATCCACCAAAACCTTGAACCTTTTATTTTTGAGCAATCTTAAATCTATATAGTCTTTGACAAATTTAAGATAGCCCTCGCTTAAGTCAAGCAATCTAACCTTTTTTGAATTTAAAGCTGTTTTTAAAGAGATGAACTTTACTGGATTCCTGCCTAAAAATGATTCTATTCCTTTTGTCATCTCCGGGTCAGCAGAGCCTGCATATGGTGCCTTAATCTTTATCCCATTATAATAAGGGGGATTGTGGCTTGCAGTAATCATTATGCCGCCGCTAAGATTTTCCTTTTTTATTGCAAGACTTACCAGTGGAGTTGGCACAGCCTTATCAGATAAGATTACCTCTATTCCATTTCCAGCCAGCACCTCAGCTATAATTTCAGCATATCTCTCAGACATAAATCGTCGATCATAGCCTATTACCAATACGGTCTGTGGTCTGTGGTCTGTGGTCTGTGGTCTATTAAAATAATCTGCTACCGCCTGCGCTACAATTCGCACATTCTCAAAGGTAAAATCCTCAGAGATTACTGCACGCCAGCCATCTGTGCCAAACTTAATTGCCATCTATCCTCCTATTATAGTCTTAAAATCTCTCTGATATTTTTTGTGTCCTTATCCTTCAATGTCCCAATCATTGCAAGGTTTAGGTTTTTATCTTTAAATATTTCGTCTGCAATGCGTTGTATATCAGGGGCTCTTACCTGTTCCATCTCCGAAATTACCTCCTGAGGAGTAGGAAGTTTATTTAAAGTAATGATGTGCTCTCCCAGCCATAGCATATGGTCAATTGTGTCCTCCAGGGCAAGGAGGAGTTGCACCTTAAAAAATTCTTTTGCTCGCAAGAACTCATTCTTAGAAACCCCTTCCTTTCTAATCTTCTTTAATTCCTGTAGTATAACTTTGACTGTTTCTAATACCTTTTTATGCTCTATCCCTGCATTTATTACAAATGCACCAGTCTCTCTATATCTCTTTATCTGTGTGCCAATCTCATAGGCAAGCGCCCTCTTTTCTCTAATCTCATTGAATAATCTGGAAGACATATTTGCTCCCAATATTATATGTAAAAGGCTTAAGGCATGCCTGTCCTTATGGTCTCTGCCAAAGGTGCGCAGCCCCATTGAAAGATGCGTCTGCTCGGTCTCTTTAAAGAGAAAATTAAAACATGGAAGGCCCTGTTCTTCCTCTGCAAGGTTAAAATTAGAAGGTCTTCCTTTCTGGCAATTTAAAAAACATTCTTCAGTCTGTCTCGCAACCTTTTCATAGTCGATATTTCCACAAACTACAACTGCGAAATTTGCCCCATTGTAATTTTTATTTTTATATTCTGATAGGTCTTGCTTTGCAATAGAACTTATACTTTCAACAGTCCCGGAGATGCTCATACCAAGCGGCTGGTCTGGCCAGAGAAGTTCATTAAGTAAGTCGTGGACATAATGGCTGGGGAGGTCCTTATTCATCTTTATCTCCTCTATTATAACCATCCTCTCCTTTTCTATGTCCCCTTGTTTTAAGGATGGGTGCAGGACTATATCTGAAAGCACATCTAACGCTATTTTTAAATGTTGCCCGCTTACCTTTGCAAGATAACAGGTCATCTCTTCAGATGTAAAGCCATTTAGAGAGCCGCCTCTTCCTTCTATCTCCTCTTTTATCTTTTTGCCTGAACGATTCTTTGTGCCTTTGAATAAAAGGTGTTCCAAAAAATGCGATATACCTGCATTCTTTTTTCTTTCGTTTCTACTACCGGAGTTTATCCAAATCCCTAAAGCACAGGATTCCATATGAGCCATTCTATAGCCCACAACTCTCAAACCATTACTTAAAACTATCTTGTTATACATAGATTACCAATGTTCAACCTACGCAGTTGAACGACGGTCCCGGTCCAAATAACCTTGCAGTATCAGCTGCGCGGCCAATCTATCTGATAGACTTTTACGCTTCTTTCTGCTTAAATCACCTTCTAAAAGCGCCTTTTCAGCCTGTGCGCTTGTCAGTCTCTCGTCCCAGGTATTTACTTTTATGTCAAACCTTTCACCAATTAGTTTTGAAAATTTCAATATCCCCTCAGCTGATTCGCTCTTTGAGCCATCCATATTTAAAGGCAGCCCGACTACTATTTCGTCTATATGAAACCTATCAATAAGGTATTCTAAACGTTGAAGGTCAGAGATTAAATCCTTGCGTTTAATTGTATCAAGCCCCAAAGCTGTGATGAGCAACTCATCACTTATTGCAACGCCTATGTGTTTTTCTCCTAAATCTAACCCTAAAACCCTCATATTAATAATCGCTTGACCTCTTCTGCCCTATCTCTATTACATACTAGTGTTGCCTCTTTGGTATGCACAATTATCAAATCCTTTACACCAATCGTTCCGATTAAATGCCCAGATTCTCCTACAACAATCGAGTCCCTTGTATCAATGCCTCTGTGGTCAGCCAGTACAACATTTCCTAAATTATCCTTCTTATATAGCTTATCAAGGCTCAGCCATGAGCCTATATCAATCCAGTCAAAATCCCCAACAACTGTAAAAACATTCCTTGCCCTTTCCATGACACAATAATCAATAGAGATATTTTCTATCTTTTTATAAATTTTTTTAATATCCTTTCCGTTTTGAATCTGCTCCATACTGTTATAAAGTCGGGGATTAAATTTCTTAATCGCTTCTAATATAGAAGAAACCTTCCATATAAAAATCCCACTATTCCAAAAATATTTTTTACTTGAAGTGTATACCTTCGCTTTATCCAAACTCGGCTTTTCTCTAAATCTTTCTACTTTAAAATAATTAACCCTTCCACCTTCCACCTTCCACCTTCCGCCTATCTTTATATAGCCGTAGCCTATTGCAGGATATTCAGGCCTGATACCAATTGTGCCAAGCATACCTGTTTCCTGGGCAATAGAAATCCCCGTATCAAGGATTCTAAAAAAGCTTCTCTCGTCTTTGATAATGTGGTCGCTTGGAAAGACAGCCATAATTGCGCCGGGTGATTCTTTTTCAATTTTAAATGCTGCAAGGGTAATAGCAGGCGCAGTATTTTTTGCTTCAGGTTCAATCAAAAAATTTCTATTTTCTAAGGCAGGAAGTAAGCGTCTAATCCTTCTAAAATTTTTCTTGATTGTAACGATTAAGATTCTATTCTTAGGAAACCTTTGGGCTAATCTCTTAAAGGTCTCTTCTAAAAGGCTTGTGCCTCTACTAAAAGAAAGCAGGTGTTTTGGCGAGAGTTTATTGCTCTTAGGCCAGAGCCTTTTACCTCCCCCGCCTGCTATTATTACTGCGTAAACCATATAAGAACCTTTCAACTCTATCAACCAAATCTTTCTTGCCTAAATTCTGCTCTATCACCTTTATAATCGCACTACCAACAATAACCCCATCCGCAACCTTAGAAATCTCTCTTACCTGCTGAGCCGTAGAAATTCCAAAGCCAACGCATACGGGTTTTTTTGTTATGCGCTTTATTTTTTTAATATTCTCTAACAATTCCTTAGGAAGCCTTTCGCGCGCTCCCGTAGTACCTGTCAAAGATACATAATATATAAATCCACTGGTAGTTTTATCTATCAATCTTATTCTCTCCTTTGGGCTGGTAGGCGCTAAAAGATGGACAATTGAAAAATTATGCCTTGAGGCTATCTGCCTCAATTGCACAGACTCTTCAGGTGGGAGGTCTGGAACTATTACACCGTCAATACCTGAGGCCTTTGCATCTTTTATAAATCTAACTAATCCGTATCTAAATATAATATTGTAATACGTAAGAATTACAATAGGTATCTCAATTATGAAGATTTCT
>JBBIOC010000148.1:0-3966 GCA_037443585.1 Candidatus Omnitrophota bacterium | reverse complement strand
TTTTTAATATCGGTGGTTAATAAAGTTGCGCTATTCAAATTATCATTCTCTTTATCTATAAATTCATTCAGAAGCATCATAAGCGCATCGACCTCTTCTTTTGGCCTTTGCAAGTTCTCTGTAGAGAATGCGTAAAGGGTGAGTACTTTAATACCTGACTCTGTGCAGGCCTCTATAGTTCTTTTTACAGCCTCAACCCCTTGGCGATGTCCTATTATCTTTGGCAGACCCCTCTCTTTTGCCCATCTGCCATTGCCGTCCATAATTATTGCGATATGGGTAGGGAGATTGTTTTTATCCATTGCGTTAACAAAAAGGGACGGCTTTTATTGAGGAACCGTCCCTTTCTTTGTCTAAATCTATTCTAAAGCTTATTGGCCAGCTGCTGGCTGCGAAGGACTCACACCTGATTGTGCAGCTTTCAATTCATTATTAAGCCTGTCTATTTCTGTTCTTAGACTTTGAGAGGTTGCTTGTTCATTCGCCAGGGCTGTTCTTAAATCCTGGCTGACTCGAGTCTCCTGGTCGAGTCTGGCCCTGAGCGAGTTCAGTTCATTCTGGATATTAACTGTAGAATCTTGGGTGGCCTTAAGTTTTGCCTCCAGACCAGATGCCTCAGCCTTTAGCTGCACAGATTTTTGCCGCTCCTGACTCAACTGATTTGCCACTACAGCTGCATTTGCAGCAAGCGCTATACAGATGATACTTACAACCACTAGTGCAATTGATACTGCTCTGAGCTTCTCCATCTACACCTCCTTTTATTTCTTATATCTCTTTAATTCCTTCTGAATCCTCTCCTTCTGTTCTGTAAGCCTTTCAATATCTGACTTTATCTTTTCAACACCCTTCGGCAATATAACGACCTCCACGCGCCGATTCTGCTGTCTGCCTTCAGACGTATCATTGCTCGCTACTGGCCTGTATTCTCCATAACCAATCGCAGATACTCTCTTAGGCTCAATGCCTTTCTCATCTACAAGATAATGCAACACACTAGTAGCCCTGCCAGTAGAAAGCTCCCAGTTTGAACGCCAGCCTGAGTATTTAATAGGTTCATTATCAGTGTGTCCCTCTATCCCAATATCTCTATCACCAACACTCTCCTTTAAAACCACAGCTACCTTGTCCAGAATCGGCATAGCTTCTTCCTTTATCTTTGCCTTTCCTGAATCAAAGAGAACCTCTGCCAAAAATATAATTGCGAGGCCCCTCTCAGCCATTTCAAGTCTGACCTGCTTATCACCTATCTCTTTCTGCAGCTTTTCCTCAAGGAGTTTCTTTGCCTTCTCAAGGTCAGACATCTCAAGCTCTTTCTTCTTCTTAAGCTCATCTAATTTCAAATTCAAAAGTTCAACGTCCTTTTCAAGCGCAGCGATTCTTTCAACATCTGTTCGGTGACGTTTCTGGAATGTAATTGTGCATCCGGAAACCAAAACGCATAACCCAATTAAAGCAACCACTGAACAAAATTTTTTAATCTTCATATAAAATACCCTCCATAACATAGGTTTAATATAAGTCTTAAATTTCATAAAGTCAAGCAAAAATTAAATGATTTTTGAAAACAAAAAGGGTGGCTGATTCAGCCGCCCTTGAGATTCTGTAGTTTCCCATCCGCCTTCGTCCCTCAACAGGAAAGCAATGGTAAGGACTTCGGCGGATTGTCCGCCGAAGCTCCTACCACAGTTTTTCGAGTTGAAGAGCGAAGGCGGACAATTTATTGGGCTATTCAGTAGCTACCCTTTAAGGGGTAGCTACTACTAAGTTAGAATGTAGTTTTCAATCTTGAAAAACTACCTCAACTGGAAGTTTTAGCTCAATCTGCTTCTTAGCCATTCTCTTTTTAAAATTTAGTATCGCTAAACCAAGAATATGGCCGCTTTCATCCACCCTTTCCCATATATCGTCACCAGCATCCTTAAAATAACCCTTTTTTTGTGTCATCCCAAACTCTAGATAATCTCCTTCCTCATCATACCATATCCTCATCTTTGCCATAATGTTTTGCCCTCCTTAATCCTATCTGTATAAAAAGCAGTAATTATAAAGCCTTTCTCATTTAATATCTTGACAACGCATAAAAGAAATTTTTTAGTTACGGGCGATTTTTCATATAAGCGATAATAACAAAATACTTTTGCTTCATATTTACTCTCTTTTATAATATCTGGAAATGCAACTGTTTCTTTGATTCTATCCTCTTGACCAACCATCTCAGTATGTTCAATGATATGAGCATAGGTTCTCTTTGAAAGACTTATTGTATGTTTAAACTGGTCTATAACCTCGAACAAATATAATCTCTCTCCCTATACCACATCGTATTTATACCATATAAACTGAGCCCCTTCAAGAAAAATGTAACCTTAAAACAAAAAGGGCGGCTGATTCAGCCGCCCATGAGATTCTGTAGTTGCCCATCCGCCTTCGTCCCTCAACAGGAAAGCAATAGTAAGGACTTCGGCGGATTGTCCGCCGAAGCTCCTACCACAGTTTTTCGAGTTGAAGAGCGAAGGCGGACAATTTATTGGGCTATTCAGTAGCTACCCTTTAAGGGGTAGCTACTACTCACCCTCTATAGCGAAAAATTGTAACCCTGTCTTTCTGTTTAAACTCAATATCAAAGACATCAAATAGGTATCCACAAAATACCTACTTCGGGGATATTTAATTCTTTCCCGCTAAATCTTATTTCATCCACAGAATCCTCATCTCTTTCCAGCCACCTGTAGGAACTTTTGTAAATAATGGCTTTTGATTTATTTTCTTTGCAGTCTCAAATACCTCTCTCGGGTCTTTTCCGTGACTTACAATCTTGCCTTTAACTACGGCGATATATTCACCAGCAAAGCTATCTTCATCACGTGGATACATCCCAAAAGTTTTTTTCTTCATCAAATTTTCACCTCCCGTCAACTCTGCAGTCACAAAAAGTATGACAGAATAATATATTATTTTCAATCAAAATAACATCAAAAAATAATCAAGGCGGCCGGATGGCCGCCTCGGTCAAACTATATCTTGTAGTTGCCCAATTTATTGGGCAAGATTTTATATTATACCCCCGATTCAATAGCTCTATTTATCGGAGCAGTTACTTTGAAAACAGGTATCCCTCCAATATCTTCAATATTTCCTCCATAAATCATTTGCGCAGCGGCTAAACTATCTAGCCAATCTCTCTCTGGTGTTTCAAATTTAACTCCCTGGCTTTTAAGGTCTTCATATGCTTTTATACCTATGTTTTCTTCAGCTGTAAGTAGGTCTAACTCATCAGCGCTACTTGCTATAACCCTTACATCTATCCCTCGTTCCAATAAATTGGCTATAGCATTTACAAAAGCTGCTGAAGCCCTTGGATTCTCTGGGGTATTAATTCCATTTGCTGCCATTAGGGTTGCATATTCAACGTCTTTATCGCTGATAGTGCCTGCTCTGCGTTCAGGGGATGCTGCCTGGCTTGCTGCGCCGCGGGTTCTTGCTCTCCCTTCTCCATCGAACGCTGTCTGGCCAGGTCCAGGTAAACCCGACATTTTTTTGACAGCCTCATCTACAATTTCAGGGGCAGTGACGCCGTTTAGAATAATATCTAAACCTGTAATATCTGGGCCTTGTCCTTTGGCTGTCCTTGTCCCTGAGATAAGTCTATCAAAGAGCTTTTGGGCAATTTCTCTTGTTGCGCCTTTAATTTTATAAGCTCTCATCTGATTGAATAATTCATCTGCTGAGGTAGGCCAGCCTTTGCTGTAAATTTTAAATAATTTTTTTAAGTTTTCACTTGTAGCCAAGAAACCGAGTCTTTGGTCACCCCATACATTCTCGGAAAACCAACCGATTCTTTGCCTAATCCTTCCCCGGGCGACATCTAAATCCTCTTGCTCAGCCCTAAGAGAAGCAAGTAGTTTCTGTGCTTCTTTTACTTCCGCTTTCACCTTTCTTAAATATCTTTCAAGTTCAGGGTGG
>JBBIOC010000147.1:3800-4013 GCA_037443585.1 Candidatus Omnitrophota bacterium | reverse complement strand
CTTTTAACCTCTTGACCTTTCTGATTTATAAATTTAAACCATTCTAATATTGTTCCGTCTTTAAGATTCTTTTGTGTTACTTTTATTACCCCATTACTTTTAGCATCTTCTCCTACATACCTCTGAAGTATTTCATCTGACCCTGACCAGTATTCTTCATGAACAATCTCCTGATTTAAATCCCTTCCATTAAACACCGTCACTATTACATTT
>JBBIOC010000147.1:0-3790 GCA_037443585.1 Candidatus Omnitrophota bacterium | reverse complement strand
ATAGAATGACCAGTTGAAGGTGGTTGGAACAAAGTGTATAAGACTTTCAAAATCTTCTATGGCTTTTTTCTTTTCTTCCTTAGAATGTGGCTCTCCATCTAATCCAAGTAAAATTTTAGCCGAGTTCCATATCGCCTTACTAATTAACTCCTTATCACCTCTATATAACAAGTAGAGATGCTCAAACGCACTTCTCATACTGTTTAAGTCATTTTCTTTATAGGCCTCTCGCATCTCATTGCCAATCTGTGATATCAAGGCCTTGTATTGCTGCATCCCTGTAACTGCTGCCTGTGGGCCTGACTCAAATTCATACTTTACCTCCTCTTTAGGTAATTTGAATTGTAATTTAGGGAATCTATCTGCTACTTCTGAAAGTTTAGGGATAACCCTTTGAAATATATCCCTTGACTCCCCTCTCATACCAAACATAGTTTCACTGATATCGCCTAAGCGGCCTTCCTGCGCTATCTTCCAAGCCTCACCACTCCACTCATCACTCCAACTCCATTCAAATGCTGCACCGCCTAAAAGATTTCCACGGCCTCTGCCTGGCATATTCTTTAAAATCTCAAGCCAGCTCTGGCTTAAATACACTGCTTGGTCTTCTATGCCTGCATAACTAGACTGACCAAATTCTGAGATAAATCCTACGAAAGGTTTCTGAATGCCTGCAGCTTGCCTATTATTCTGTATATGTTCAATCCATCCTGAAAATGTATTATAGGCTCTATAGTCCCCATAGAAGTTAATGCCAAGTCCATCCACATCTGCCATTGCCTTCATAACCTCTGTTTCAGTTAAAGTATTTATCTCCGTATTATTTAACGCTCCATTTCCTATTAAGATTGGATGATGGACTTTCAGTATATCTTCTTCTTCTCTAATTGCATTAGCAAGCTTGCCTCCAAATATATAATGCTGTTTTAAATCTCTCTTAAACCTATCTGATATCTTGCCTTTTACTTCATAATCTCTAAGGTGATAGTTCCCTTCATTATATATTTCCCACCAGAGTAACCATGGCTCACTTCCATAGGCACGAACCATTGCCTTAATATCCAAGGCGAGCAATTCTTCTGAAGTCTCAGACTTATAAAGGCCTCCATAATGATTGAGTATAACCCTCAAGCCAGTCTTTTCATGGGCCTTTCCAAGGATTAAATTTATGGCCTCTACATTATTTTTGTTTTCAAGCCCTGCATATCCAAGCTGATACAATCTTATGGCAGTTATTCCTTTTCCTACAATCTTGTATGCATCGCCTCTTAAGTCACTTTCGTTAAAATGGACACCTAATGACCTCAACCGTGTTATCTCATCTGCACTCAAGTCGTCTTTAGCCAATAAATGAATCAGATATTCTGCCTGATTGTTTTTAAAATCATCGGGATGTTTTCCATCAGGGATAGGTTGATAGTTTACAGCTGTTATTCCTTTAGCCAATTCGGCATTAATCTTAACTCCACCTTCTACAATCTCTACATTAGTCTTCCCAGATGTCTTAAATCTATCAAACACAGGCAATTTTTTCTCTTCTTCTTTAACAGGCTTTGCCTCTTCTTTCTTCTTTGCTTCTTTAGCTGCGCGGATTCGCTCTTGTTCTTCTTTAGCTCGTTGTTCTTTTACTCTCCTTTCATCCGCTTCTCTTTGCTTTTCTGCTTTCTCTTCTGGGGTTCTAACTTCATTAAATTTATGGCTAATATTACATAGCACCCGTCCTAAATCAGGCTGGTATGTTATGCCTAAATTTGCGCCTTTAATCGGTTGGACCTTTAATTCGTAATAATGAGTTTTGTCTTTATCCGAAATCCCTTTACCATAGGGTATGTTTGCTCTAAATGAGAAAGTTGCATCTTCTGTTGTGCCAGGCCTTGAATGATAGCCAAATTCAAACCCAAAATAACCAATACTATTCCAGAAATATTTAGCAGAGAATGGGCCGGGCAAGAATTCTAATCTAGCAAGGGTTATCGGCTTACTTGCGGACTTTACTATCTCAGTAGCTCCAATACTTAAATTTCTCAATCCCATAAATCTTAAATCCTGTCTAATGGCTGCCTCGCCTCCATGTACGCGCTCTCCACCTTTCTTAGGCTCTGCTACAAAACCTGCTATATGGGTGGTTTCAGACCCTAACCGTAACATAAGTTGCCTGCTGTCAGTAGGTATTGCGGGACTAAAGGTTGGCTCTACTAAAACTCTACCAAGCAAATCTTGAAATTCTGCTGTGAATTGTATATTTAACGGCAACAACCCATTCAAGTAAGCCGTTAATATTCTGTTATAAAGCTCTACATACCTTGGCCCTCCTTGATAGGTTAAGCTACCACCAAGCCCAAGAGTCCAGTTATTATAGAATGGCATTACAACTTTAGAATTTAACCAGATAGCCCAATCTTGTATCAGCTTCTGCTGTACCTCTAAGATCTCTCTCTGCTTTCTATAACTTGTCATCTTTTCGAAATATTCTTTATTAAGAGGCTCTTTTGAATATCTCTCGCGATAGAAGTCCTCCCATTTCCTTGCCTCATTTATTGCAGCTATATTGTTCTTTGGCCACCATCCACCCAATGTATATTCTGCTTTTGCTGCAAATGTTGGCTGACTCTTTTCTTTTGAAGAAATTGATTGAATTCTCAGTTGGCCCTCCGTTCCAACTATAGGTCCTACGCCTAATAACCAATATATTCCTGGCTGCCACCTTATCCCCAGTTTTGACTCACTAGGCGCTGGGGTTGGAATCTCGGAAATTGAGGGCTCTTCTCCTTCTATCTCCTGTTTCCCTGTTTCAGGAATAACAGGTCCAACTTTAGCCTCAGGGGCAATTCTATCCCAATCTATTGACCCAGGCATTGAAACATTGGAAGCCCTTATCAGTCCACTTACAAGCAGGGTATTTCTAAATACCAAGGCTGAGGCGAAGTTATTATAATCTTTCTCTATCTCTTCATCTGCCTGTATATCACCACCTTCAATAATATACCAATACTGACCATTTCTAAACTGGAGCCTTACCCTGTCATAATCTATAGCTTCAAAACTAAATCCCTCTGCAAGATCTTCAAGGAGACGTCTGTAATCATTAACTTTTTCTCTGCCTGTATATACATCTACCGAATTTGTTATTTTATTAACCCTTGTGACTCTACCTCTTTGCTCACCAATTAAAGAACTTCCTGCATTTTCAATTGCTTTGCGCAGATTAGCCCTATATAACTCAAGCGAGTTCTCGCCAAACTGCAAAACACTGCTCTTATCCACTCTAATCTCACCGGTCTTCGGATCAACCTCGACCAAATATGTAATTTCTCCCAATATGCCACCAGTTTTCTCCTTAGAAACATGTTTTGGATTGTTTCTATCATCCGGCCCAGTAAATCTTACAGGCGCAAATGGAGTTAGTTGAAGTTCTATAATAGCATTTACACCTGTAGCCTGGGCCAACCTCGTATCTACAATCCCGCCCCAGCCATATCTATATGGGTCTCTGGTTATTACGCTTGGATCTGGATTTTTACTCAATGCCTTAAGCGCCTCTAAGGTATTCTTGTAAAGCTCTCCAGCTTCACTTCCATCTATCCCTGGCCCACGGCCTGCTGCTTTTTCACTTTCTAAAACTGCTCTTAACTTATTTATCTCATCGTTTAGATAGGCCTCCATCCTATCTGTCTTCTCAAGCTCCTTCTGCAAATTCTCAGCATTAAATATTATCTCATCCCCTTCAAAGCCTGTTTCAGTGTCAACTATCTTTGCAACATTTATGTTGTTAAATTTCTTATCTTGATAC
>JBBIOC010000146.1:0-4014 GCA_037443585.1 Candidatus Omnitrophota bacterium | reverse complement strand
TTGGTGAAGTCCATTTTCTTCCAAGCCTGCCCCTTCACTTGGTCTGGCTATCTGCAATTATAAGCGTACCTTCGCTCGCCCCTGCCTCTGCCAACTTTATTGCAATATCATTAGTAGAGTCGACCTCATCATACGAATATATCTTTTTGCCCATAATCCTGGTATCCAGCCCTGACTTTATCTCAATCTCAGTAAGTCGGTCAGGCATTGAGACTACTCTATAACCTAAATGAGGCATAGCCTGGATATCATAGCCTAAGTGCCTTAATCTTTCAATGTGTTTCCATACAGCTGTCCGCGAAACCCCTAAGTTTCTGCTCAACTCTTCGCCAGAAATATATTCCCCCTGACAGGCCTTAAAATATTCAAGAATCTTTTCCTCTATCATCTTAAAAACCATTGTTCAACCTACGCAGTTGAACAGGTTTGGCTTGAAGCTCCCTAATCCTATCTCTTATCATTGCTGCCTTTTCAAACTGCAGGTTTCTTGCAGCCAGCTCCATCTCTCTATGTAATTCAGAAATCAAAGTATAGTTTTCGAAATCTTCGACTCTCTGTCCTGTGGTCTCTACTACTATCTCTCGCGCCTTCTTTACTGCCTCTATCCCCTCTCTTACTGCCTTCTCAACAGTCCTGGGTGTAATATTATTTGCCTTATTAAACTCTATCTGTTTGGCCCTTCTTCTCTCTGTCTCTTTAATCGCATTCTGCATAGAACCAGTTACAGTATCTGCATACATTATAACCTGGCCATTTATATTTCTGGCTGCCCTGCCTGCAACCTGAATCAAAGAAGTCTGAGACCTTAAAAATCCTTCCTTATCTGCATCTAAAACTACTACTAAAGAAACCTCTGGCAGGTCCAACCCTTCTCTTAAAAGATTTATCCCAACCAGGCAGTCAAATTCTTGAAGCCTCAAGCTCTTCAAAATCTCTACTCGCTCAATCGCATCAATCTCTGAGTGAATATATCGAACCTGAATACCTAACTCAGCTAAATAACCGCAGAGGTCCTCTGCCATCCGTTTTGTCAATGTTGTAACAAGCACACGTTCCTTCCTCTCAACCCTTTTTCTTATCTCATAAATGAGGTCATCTATCTGATTCTCTGTGGGCTTCACCACTATTCCAGGGTCAACAATACCTGTCGGTCTTATCAATTGCTCAACGACCTGTGAGCTTTTTTCAATCTCAAATTCCTGTGGAGTCGCAGAGACAAAGATAGTCTGGCCTACTAAAGAAAAAAATTCGTCAAACCTCAATGGCCTATTATCGAGCGCAGAAGGCAATCTGAATCCATATTCAACAAGCACTTCTTTTCTGGACCTATCGCCATTATACATACCTTGAATCTGTGGTATTGTAACATGCGACTCATCTATTATCGTTAGAAAATCTTTAGGGAAGTAATCTAAAAGACAGTAAGGCCTTGAACCAGGTAGCCTTCCGCTCAGATGTCTTGAATAATTTTCAACGCCGCTACAAAATCCAAGCTCCTTCAACATCTCTATGTCATATCTTGTGCGGGACTCAAGCCTCTGTGCCTCTAAAAGTTTATTCTGCACTCTGAGCACTTTAAGGTGCTCTTGAAGTTCTGTTTCTATGGATTTCACAGCAAGCTCTATCCTGTCCTGTGTCGTAACAAAGTGCTTTGCAGGGTATATAGCCACTTTTTCAAGTAAATTTAAAACCTTCCCTGTCAATGGGTCAATTTCTGAAATATTCTCAATTTTATCTCCGAATAATTCCAGACGTATTGCGGTCTGTTCATATGCTGGGAATATCTCTACAGTATCCCCCCTGACCCTGAATTTCCCGCGTCTAAAATCCACATCATTCCGCTCATAATGTATATTTACTAAATGCGATAAGATATCGCTGCGCCTAAAATCTTTATTGCTTTCCAAAAATAGAAGCAAGGATTCATAATCGCTCGGAGAACCAAGGTTGTAAATGCAAGAGACACTCGCTACAATGATTACGTCTCTCCTTGACATAAGCGCGCTTGTAGCTGAAAGTCTCAATCGGTCAATATCATCATTTATAGAAGCATCCTTTTCTATATATGTATCTGTCTGAGGGACATATGCCTCTGGTTGATAATAGTCATAGTAGCTCACAAAATATTCAACTGCATTATGGGGAAAGAATTCTTTAAACTCGCTATATAATTGAGCAGCCAGGGTCTTATTATGCGATATTACTACCGTAGGCCGATTTAGATTTGCAATAACATTTGCAATAGTAAAGGTCTTTCCGCTCCCAGTTACGCCCAAAAGCGTCAAAAACCTCTCCCCGTTTAAGAGCCCTTCAGTAAGCTCTCTTATTGCCTCTGGCTGGTCCCCGCAGGGTTTGTAATCGCTGATAAGTTTAAATCCGTCCATCAAATGAGCACGTGACTTACGAGCACCCAACAGGTGCGAGTAAGTCACTGTGCGAATTTGACCCCGCACCTTTTTAGTATTCAAATGTTTAAAGCATTAATAAATAAAAATAATTGAATAGATAAAAGGTGCGGGGTAAGTTCGGCCAGCGACTTACGTTCACTTCGTTCCGTAAGTCGCGGCCTCACTTATTATAATTCAATCTTAAGGGATAAGTCAAGAGGGGGCGCAGAGTGGGTCAGCGAACCTACGGAAATCATATCAACACCAGTCTTTGCTATATTGCGGACATTTTGGAGGGAGACCCCGCCTGAAATCTCAATGAGAGACTTGAGACTTGAGACTTGAGACTTGAGACAAAGATTGTTTCTTATCTGAACTGCCTTCTTTATATCTGAAAGTTTCATATTATCTAACATTATTATATCTGCCCCTGATTCCAATGCTGCCTTAAATTCTTTCAAATCCTTAACTTCTATCTCTATTCTCTTATATCCTTTTTCTTTCATAATAGTTATAACATCCTTTATGGTCTGTGGTCTGTGGTCTGTAGTCTGTGGTCTGTAGCTATCTATATGATTATCTTTAATCAAAACCCCATCCCACAGTCCCATCCTATGATTATAACCGCCGCCTACTCTTACAGCATACTTTTCTAAGTATCTCAAAATCGGTGTTGTCTTTCGTGTATCAAAAATCTTTGCCTTAGTTCCAGAGATTTTCTTCACAAAAAGATTTGTCAGAGTTGCGATTCCTGACAAATGGGCTAAAAAATTCAAAGCAGTTCTTTCACCTTTTAAAACCAGGCCAGCTGGTCCTTTTATAATAGCGAGCCTTTGAAATCTTTTAACATACCTTCCGTCTCTAACAAGGCTTATAAATTTCACTCTCCTTCCCAATTCTTCAAATGTCCACTTTGCAATATCTAGGCCAGCAATAATTCCAGTAGATTTTGCAAAGATATGCCCTTTAACAAAAGGCGCCTCTTCTTTAAATAACGGCTCTGTAGTAATATCCCCGCTACCTATGTCTTCTTTAAGTGCGGCTTTTATAATAGGCAGGACATTTTCTCTGGAAAGCTTCATAGATTATATAAGATACTTCAAGGTTTCTCTAATCTTCTTCGCTTGCATCTCTAATCCTACTCTCTTCTGTTTCTCCATCTCTACCACCTGCTCAGGTGCTTTTGTAATAAATCCTCTATTTTTAAGTTTCCTATTTGCTTTTTCTAATTCCTGAGAAATCGATTCAAGCCTCTCTTCCAATCTCCTTCTTTCAGCCTCTATATCTATTACACCCTCGAGAGGTACATATATAGAAATACCGCTAACTACCGAACAGGCATAATTATCTTTTGCCTTAAAATTTTTACCTATTTTAGAATTCTTTAGCTTTGCAAGTAATTTTATATAGTCCATGCCAAGTCTTATTGCCTCTTCTGCCCTCTGCTCTAAAGGAACAAGGATTGCATCTATACTCTTCTGAGGTTCTATATTCATCTCAGCCCTGATATTTCTAATCCCTTTTATAGTATCAATAATATAAGACATCTTTTTTTCGGCAGGAAAATTGATAAATCTTCTTTCGAAGTCAGGCCATTTAGATAGCATTATTGTATTGCCCTGATGTA
>JBBIOC010000145.1:3313-4035 GCA_037443585.1 Candidatus Omnitrophota bacterium | reverse complement strand
GAATAGATATGTTAGCCACGGGCATAAGAACTTCTGTGGGAGTTAAGGTCTTCGGTCCGGATTTACAAAAAATTGAAGAGATTGCCCAGGAAGTAGAGAAGGTGGTAAGAACCATTCCCGGTGCAGTAGATTTATATTCTGAGAAGATTGTGGGTAAGCCCTATATTGAGTTTAAGATAAAAAGAGAACAATTAGCGCGTTATGGAATTACGATTCGTGAAGTTCAGGATGTGATTGAGATGGCTATCGGTGGTGAGAATTTAACTACTACTGTGGAAGGTAGAGAGCGATATCCGGTTCGGGTGCGCTATGCAAGGGAGTTACGCGATAATATTGATGCTTTGCGCCGTGTGCTCGTCTCTACCAAAGATGGCAGTCAGATTCCGATTAGCCAATTAGTAGATATTTATTTTGTCACTGGTCCAGCAATGATTAATTCAGAGAACGGGCTTTTACGTGCCTATGTTTTGATGAATGTGCGAGGTAGAGATATGGTAGGTTTTGTAGAAGAGGCATCCAAAATTGTGAGCCAAAAAATAAAATTACCTTCAGGATATTTCTTGCAGTGGTCAGGACAATTTGAGAATCAGGTGCGCGCTAAGAAAAAAATATCTGTACTTTTACCCATCAGTCTTTTAATCAATTTTATGCTTATTTATATGAATTTCCGTTCAATAGTAAAATCAATATTTATCTTTACTGCTGTTCCGGTAACTCTGGCG
>JBBIOC010000145.1:242-3295 GCA_037443585.1 Candidatus Omnitrophota bacterium | reverse complement strand
CTTTTTCCGGATTCAATTTCTCAGTAGCAGTCTGGGTGGGCTTTATCGCTTTATTTGGCGTAGCCGTTGATGATGGCGTATTGATGACTACTTATTTAGACGATGTATTCAAAGAGCGAAAAGATAAGATAAAGACACGCCAAGACGTAATTGAGGCAACAGTATATGCAGGATTAAGCAGAATCCGTCCAGCATTTTTAACTACCATAACTACGATTGTGGCATTATTACCCATTATGTTTCTAAAAGGCACAGGTGCAGAGGTAATGCAACCTATGGCTATACCTTCCATAGGTGGTATGACCATTGAGATGATTACCTGGTTTATTGTTCCGACCCTTTATTCTTGGCGGGAAGAAAAAAGATTAAAGAGGATAACTGGTTAAGATTAAAAGAGGAGGTGGATTCCTATGGCAAGAAATTATATCCGTTGGTTAATTAGGCCAGTTGCTCATTGTAAAGAGGGTTGTTTAATTAGTCCTGGGTATGACGTTAAACTGCCTGTTATAAAATCAAAAGACCAAAATTAGGAGGAGGGAAGCAATGAGGAGAAGGATATTTATTATTCTGTTGAGCGGATTATTTATTTTTGGGGTTAATAATTTATCTTCTGCGATGATGTGCGGTAAGCATAGTAGGCATCAAGAAATGGCACCGGCTCATAGTGAGCATGAACATAGTACAATAGAATCTGTAAGCGTGGATACTTCGACAGAGGCGGTAGAAGTCGGCAATAAAATCTGTCCTGTCTTTGGAGAAAGAATTAATGAAGAAACAAAGGCAACCTATGAATATGAAGGAAAAATCTATAATTTCTGCTGTGAGATGTGTATTGAAGAATTTAAAAAAGATCCAGAGAAATATATTGAGAAGATAGAGAAAGAAAAATCAGAAGAAAACAAGGAGGAACATCCAATACATAAGTATCATCATAGCCACTAAATAAAAAAGATAGATGCATCTCTATTACAAAATATTTTTGATTGTTGTTTGTTTAATATTTTTTTCTTCAGTTTCATTTGCCCAAAATATAGAGGATTTAAAATTAGAGATCCATTCTAAACTCAGTTGCCTGAGTTGTCCCGATATGACTCTGGATAAATGTGGTTGCCCTGATGCCCTCCAAATGAAGGCCTATATCGATGCTCTGATAGAGATGGGTCTAAGCAAAGAGGATATCTTCTATAAGGTGGCAAAAAAATTTTCCTTGAATACCATTCGGGATAAGCAAATAAAAAAAGAGGTTGAGAAGAGATTGATTGAAGAGGCGGGTGAGAAAAGACCACAAATCGCCTTAGAACCTTTATCCTTTGATTTCGGTAAGGTAAGCAAAAAACAGGGTAAGATCAGTAAAATTGTCAAATTATTTAACAAAGGTAATTCTAATCTAATCATCAAAAGTATAAAGACATTTTGTCCGTGTGCCTTTGTTTCCTTAAAGATGAATAAATATAAAAGTCCATATTTTGGGACAGAGGGTTCACCACCAGATTGGATGATAGAGATCAAACCAAAAGAGACAGCTGAATTAGAATTAACGATCGATTTGCCAAGCCCTCACATAAAACCAGGCAAAATTACCCGAGAAGCATCCATAATTAGTAATGACCCTCTCTACCCTGAGCTGAAGGTTATGGTAGAAGCTGAGGTGAGTGAGTAGGAGGTGTGTTTGTATGCGTTGGCTGAAGAGATTGATGGAAAGATGGAAAAGATTTATTGAGGAAGCAGCCAAGGCAAATGAAAGAATGTGGAAAGGTCAGAGACCTTCTTGCTGCGCTAAAGAAACAAAAAAAGAAAAATAGCCTATCCATTTCTTGTTATCTTTTTGATTAGGAATTAAGATGCCTAAAGACCAAATTTGTGGAATGGAAGTCAAGGAAAGCAGAGCCATAAGATTAGAGAAGGATGGTAGGGCCTATTTCTTTTGTAGCCAGAATTGCAAAAATAAATTTTTAGCTGGGGCTAAAATGCAAGTTCATGCTGCCCATCATGCCCATATGGTCGAAGATTTTAAAAGGCGATTTTGGATTTCTCTTATACTAACTATACCTGTTTTAATCCTTTCTGAGTTTATCCAATCTCTTCTGAAGTTTTCTCTCAAATTCCCTGGCGAGATCTATGTTCTTTTTGGGATTTCTAGTTTTATCTATTTTTATGGTGGCTGGCCATTTCTTAAAGGGCTTTTTGATGAATTAAAGAAAAAACAGCCGGGGATGATGACCCTTATTGGACTGGCAATAACTGTTGCCTACGGGTATAGTAGTTTAGTCGTCCTGGGATTAAAGGGTGAAATATTTTTCTGGGAACTTGTAACCCTTATAGATATTATGCTCTTAGGACACTGGATTGAGATGAGGTCTGTGATGTCAGCTTCTCGTGCACTGGAAGAATTGGCAAGACTCTTACCCTCTGAGGCGCATCTAATTTTAGAAGACGGCTCTGTAAAAGAGGTTAGACTTGAGGAACTAAAGCCACAGGATAAAGTTCTCGTGAAGCCAGGAGAAAGAATTCCTGTAGATGGTAAGATAATAGATGGTGAATCTGAAGTAAACGAAGCTATGCTTACCGGTGAATCCATGCCGATTCCAAAAAATAAGGACGACAAAGTTATCGCTGGTTCTATAAATGGGAGTGGTTCTCTAAAAATCGAAGTAACTAAGACTGGAAAGGATTCTTATATTTCTCAAGTTATTGAACTCGTTAGAATAGCCAGTGAAAGTAAATCCAGGGCTCAAGATTTCGCAAACAGGGCTGCTTTCTGGCTTACTATAGTAGCTATAATTGCCGGGACATTGACTTTAGTGAGTTGGCTTATATTGGGAAAGGAATTTGTTTTTGCTCTTGAGCGTATGGTTGCGGTTATGGTTATTACCTGTCCCCATGCATTGGGTCTGGCAATACCATTGGTGATAGCAGTTACCACTGTTTTGTCCGCTAAAAATGGCCTTTTGATTCGTAATCGAACTTCTTTTGAGCGCGCCCGTAATTTACAAATGGTAGTATTTGATAAGACCGGAACTTTGACAAAAGGAGAGTTCGGTGTAACCGATATT
>JBBIOC010000145.1:0-208 GCA_037443585.1 Candidatus Omnitrophota bacterium | reverse complement strand
AGTTATTGCGCAGAGTCGCTTCAATCGAGATAAACTCAGAGCATACTATTGCCAAGGCAATAGTAAAGATTGCCAAACAAAAGAATTTGGGGCTTTATAAAGTAGAAAAATTTGAAGCTATTCCGGGAAAAGGCGTAAAAGCACAGTTGGAAGGTGAGTTGGTCTACGTGGGAAATAAAGGGATTTTGGAGGAACTTAAAGTTACATC
>JBBIOC010000144.1:0-4049 GCA_037443585.1 Candidatus Omnitrophota bacterium | reverse complement strand
GTGAGAAGGGATAGAAATGACCTGTTCAACCGCGGAGGTTACCAGTCGGTAACCTACGCGGTTGAACAGGTTGGATAGTAAAATTTTAATGCAATTGTCTTCTCGTATAAAAGGTGTAAAGGAATCTGTTACCCTTGGATTATCCGCAAGGGCTAAAAGGTTGAAGGCCGAAGGCGCAAACCTGATAGATTTTTCTGCAGGCGAGCCTGATTTCGACACGCCTGTGCACATAAAAGAAGCAGCAATAAAGGCAATAAGAGAAGGTTTTACAAAATACACCCCTGCCTCTGGAATAGAGAAGCTAAAAGAGGCAATCTGCAAAAAGTTTAAAAGAGATAATAACCTCCAATACAGCCCTTCCCAGATTATTGTTTCTTGCGGCGCAAAGCACTCCCTTTATAATATCCTTCAGGTCCTGTGCCAGAAAGACGATGAGGTAATAATACCTTCTCCATACTGGTTGAGTTATCCTGAAATGGTCAGGCTTTCAGAGGCAAGGCCAGTAATATTAGACTGCGATGAAGCCAATGACTTTAAGCTCGATGTAGGTTCTCTAAAGAGTTCAATAAATAACAAAACAAGATTGATAATACTCAACAGCCCTTCAAACCCTACTGGATGTGTTTATACGAAAGATGAGCTTGAGGCAATAGCAGAGATAGTTTTAAATAATAATATTCTTGTTGTCAGCGATGAGATATATGAAAAGATTATATATAAAGGTTTTAAGCATATCTCTATTGCCTCTTTGAATAAAGAGATATTTGAACAGACAATCGTAGTAAACGGGGTTTCAAAGAGTTTCTCTATGACAGGATGGCGGATAGGTTATCTGGCCACTCCTAAAAAGGAAATTGTAGAAGCAGTCTCTAATCTGCAGAGCCATTCAACCTCAAATCCAACCTCAATAAGTCAGATGGCAAGCTTGGCTGCGCTTGAAGGAGACAAAGGTTGCATAGAGGAGATGAATACAGAATTCCAGAGGCGCAGGGATTATATTTTGAATCGCATCAAGGCTCTAAAGCTCCTTTCCTGCAGACCCCCTATGGGGAGTTTTTATCTCTTTTGCAGAATTGGGAAAAAAGGTCTTCAGGCTGCAAAACTTGCTGAGAGGCTATTAGATGAGGCAAAGGTCGTTGTTGTTCCATGTGAGGCATTTGGTTCAGGCAGACATATACGGCTCAGCTTTGCCACGAGCCTAGAGAATATAAAAGAAGGTATGGACAGAATAAAGCGATGGGAAAGACAATAGCAGAGAAGATTCTAAGCGAACATTCCAAATTGGACCTTTACGCCGATGACGTCGCAGTTTGTAAGGTGGATTTTTGTTTTGGCCAGGATGGGACATCCAGCCTGATTATAGACGCCTTTGACAGGTTAGGCGCTAAGAATGTCTTTGACAGAAATAGATTCTGTATGGTGATAGACCACAATTCACCCAGTCCTAACATTGGCATCTCTGGGGTACATAAGAGGATGAGGGAATTTGCAAAGAGATTTGGGTTGAAGGTTTTTGATGTGGGATGCGGCGTGTGTCATCAAATCATCCCTGAAGAAGGATTAGTAGTGCCTGGTGACTTGGTTACAGGTGCGGATTCGCATACCTGTACATACGGCGCGTTGAATTCATTTTCTACTGGAATGGGTTCTACTGATTTGGCTGTTATTCTTGCAACTGGCAAGAATTGGTTTAAGGTGCCAAAGACAGTCAAGATAATTTTAAAAAATAGACCTAAAAAAGGGGTCTTTTCAAAAGATGTAATCTTATATATTATTGGCGATATGGGTGCGGATAGCTGCACTTATAAGGCAGTAGAATTTACTGGCGAATATATAAGAGGCCTTGATATGGACGGCCGTTTCACAATTACCAATATGGCTATAGAGCTTGGTGCAAAGGCAGGCCTGATGGAACCAGATTATAAGCTTTTTTATTGGCTTAAAAAATATTCAAAGACAAAAAGAAGGCCCATGCCCCATTTTGCAGATAGAGATGCCACCTATTCAGAAATCATTGAGTATGAAGTTTCAAAGATTGGACCACAGATTGCAAGGCCTCATAGTGTTGAGAATGTTGTGCCGATAGAGGAAGCCTTAGGTACTGAAGTGGATGTCGCGTATTTAGGGACTTGTACAAATGGGAGGCTCGATGACCTTAAAGTAGCAGCAAGGATTTTGAAAAATAGAAAGATAAGGGATAAAGTCCGGTTTATAGTAGCGCCTGCTTCAAGAAATATTTTGCTCGAGGCGATTAAATTAGGTATTATGGATATCCTTATAAGTGCTGGCGCCTCTGTTGTAACGCCTGGGTGCGGGCCTTGCGTAGGCACGCATAATGGCATCCCTGCTGATGAAGAGCGCGTTATCTCAAGCGCTAATAGGAATTTTAAAGGCAGGATGGGAAACCCAAAGGCATTCATATATTTAGGCTCCTCTGCAACTGTTGCAGCTTCAGCTTTGACAGGGAAGATTACTGACCCAAGGAGGTACTTGTAAATAATGGAAAAATAGCGGAGGTTACGGAATGTTACGGAAGGTTTCGGAAGGTTATGAAAGGTTGCATAAAAAAGCAACCTTCCGTAACCTTAAGTAACCTCCTCTATGTTTTACTGGAGAAATATGGAACTAAAAGAATTATTTCATATTGCTGTTCAGAGAAGGGCTTCTGATATCCATCTGACTGTGGGTGCGCCGCCTATAATCCGAGTGGATGGAAGACTGCAGCCGCTGGATTATCCTGTACTTTCAAAAGACGAGACCAAGAGATTGATTTATAGCCTGTTAAATGATAGGCAAAAAGCAGTATTTGAACGGGAATTAGAAATGGATTTTTCATTTGAAGCCCCTGGATTAAATAGGTTCAGGATAAATGTGCACATGCAGAGGGGGAATATTGAAGCGGCCCTTAGATTGATATCTCTTGAGGTAAGGACGCTCGAACAACTAGGACTACCTCAAGTTGTAGCAGAGCTTACAAGAAAGCCATTTGGCTTGGTATTGGTCACAGGCCCTACAGGGGTTGGTAAGACGACAACCCTGGCCGCAATGGTGGATTTGATAAATAATGAGAGGCAGGCAATAATTATTGTCATAGAAGACCCAATAGAATATATTCACAGAAACAAGAAATCTATAATAAAACAGAGAGAGGTATATTCTGATACTCATTCATTTTCAATAGCCTTAATCCATGCGCTCAGACAGGACCCAAACATAATAGTGGTTGGAGAGATGAGGGACCTTGAGACAATCTCTACTGCACTCACTGCAGCAGAGACAGGCCACTTGGTCCTGGCAACACTACATACCCCTGATGCAGCCCAGACGATTGACAGGATTATAGATGTATTCCCGCCCTATCAGCAGCAGCAGGTAAAGATTCAGCTTGCAGGGTGTCTTCAAGGGGTCGTCTCTCAGCAATTACTCCCGAGGGCAGATAGAGTCGGCCGTGTTCTTGCAACAGAGATTCTGATTGCAACACCTGCGATACGGAATCTTATTCGCGAACAAGAGACTGAACAGATTCCAACACATATTCAAACAGGCTCGCAATTTGGGATGCACACAATGGATAAATCCCTGAAGCTCCTGTTTCAACAAGGGATTATAAGTCAAGAGACGCTGAAGGCAAATATTAGAAGCCCCGAGGAGTTCAGGAATTTATGATTATAAAAGGTATTGCATACAAATTAGGCGACAATATAAATACAGACCTGATAATTTCAGGCAGATACAAATTTTCTATTACAGACCCGAGGGAATTAGTAAAGCATATTTTCGAAGATATGGACCCTTCATTTCAGCCGAGGTTTAAAAAAGGAAATTCTATTTTAGTCGCAGGCAAAAATTTTGGGATGGGTTCTTCAAGAGAGCAGGCCCCGCTTGTTATAAGATATGCAGGCATAAATGCCGTAGTGGCAAAGAGTTTTGCAAGGATATTCTATAGGAACTCTTTTAATTTAGGTCTGCCTCTTATAGAATGCGATACAGATAAGATTAAAGAAGGGGACAGGATAGAAGTTGACCTCGATAAAGGTATTTTGAAAGAT
>JBBIOC010000143.1:0-4104 GCA_037443585.1 Candidatus Omnitrophota bacterium | reverse complement strand
GAGGTACCACTTGAGCGGTCAAGATTAGACTCGTAGGTTCTATCAATAAAAACTTCGGTTTTGCCGTTGGAGGACTGTGCATGCGCGCCAAAAGTAGTGGCAGTCCCTTTTGTGCCAAAGGTCTCAAGCAGTTTTATTTTTAACCACTTCACCACTTTATATATTATCCCCATTGTCGTCTGTCTGTTTTTATCACCTTTGAGTGTCTCCTGATGCTCTAAAGATGTCTCTAATTTTTTGCTTACCTTATAATTAGCTTTAGCCGCAATTATATCCGTATCTTGGTTGGTCTGGGCTTCAATATTGGCCAATTGAGATTTAACTTCTTGATGGCGATATTCACCGGTAAGGGTAAGTTTTTCTTTAGTATGACTTATCTGGGCAGTAGTCGTCTTTGTTTGTTGAGCGCCTATTTGGGTCTGGGTCTGAGTATTTCCTGAATCTAAAAGTTTCTGGATATCATGTCTTAGGTTAAAAACAGTATTCTTGGTTATATCCCAATTTGCACCAAAACCATATTTCTCTGTTCCCTGTTGAGAAATAGAATCAGAACTAGAAAACCCTTCTCCCATATAACTATAATAAGAATCTAGATAAAATCTATCTAAAAGTTTTGTCTGGGCTTTCAAGCCATAAGCCTCACCAGAAGCAGTCTCACCAGTAGCAATCTCAGTAAAGGATAAACCGCCATCTGTGGAGATAAAGTTGCTTATTTGCTCAGACTCACTTTTGGCATATTCTGCCTTAATAAAGGTATCTTTGGTAATATGTAATGTGGTATCTATTCCTTTCAACTCATAGTTTTCTCTAGTCTTTTCTTCCTTGACATAGGTTGCCCCAAGTTGTAGATAATCGGTTAGAGATTGAGCAGCCCTTAACCCATAGGTTCCTTCATAATATTTATCCTTTAGCTCGTATTCATAGTCAACTACTACATAAACCGGATTCCCATCAAGCAGATGGGCAGATATAATGGAACTGGATTCGGCAATACTGGAGACCGGTTTCCAGAAGAGAATTCTACCTTGTGAATAATCCAGATGATAGTCAACTCCGTTTTGCTGGTTGAGGCTTGCCAAAACCAGACCACTAATTTTATCCCGCACCTCTATTCTTACTGAATCCGTCCCTTCAATTATATCTTGGTGTTTCAGGTAATATAATGAGCCACCGGTTCCCACAAACTCATTATGAGAAGCAAGTTGTTTTGTCTTAGCATCAAATAATATCAATTTGGTGTGCGGCTCGCCGAATTTAGTGCTGGAGAGAGATTCATAATCAACCTTGCCACCGTATAAGGCACGGTTAAATTGAGCGTATTCAACCTCATTAAAGTCAGTGGAGTAATTGCCCCAAATCGCAGATGATTTATCCCATTCAATCAGGCAATAAAGCTGGCCTTGCGTATCGCCTGCCTCATAATTTATACTTGAGGCATCGCCATAAACCGGATAGTATTTCTTGGGATCAATGACTTTAAAGAGTTCTTTTCTTTTTCTGTCTGTATCAAGGGTTGAGGTAATTAAATATTTTCCTTTAATCTTTCCTTTTAAATAATAGGCTAATTTTCCTTCCTTCCAGAGGCCTTCTTGGAATTTATCATCCTGCTGGACTGGTTCAATATTTCCCTTATTAAAGGTATAACCTGCTCTTACATCTCCTAAGGCAACAAAGAAAAGATAATCATCACCCACTTTAATTTGCTTTTCGTAGATATCTTCTGGTTTGCCTTCAAGGGAATCCTGCATAAGTTTAAGCTTATGTGTCCCCTTGGGTAAAATAATCTCGAGCTCAATTTCTTCTTCCGAAGTGACAGAAAGCGGCACCCGATTATCTAACGTTAACTTCAATTTAGTCTTTTCTTTTTCTCCTTGTGCTTTAATCCTGATTGTCTCTCCCTTGACGATAATTGTCTGTTTATCAAGATTATTTAATTGAGCCTCAGAATCATTCCAGTCTTTAAATTGCTTTTCTTTATCCTGGATTTCGAGAACGGATTTTTTGAATCCTTCTTCTTTTTTTAACTCTTCTACTTTAAATTCTCTTGCTGTGGTTACATCAGACTTTTCCTTATCATCCCAGACAGTTAAGATATAGTAATAGGTTTTTCTAGCCTCAACTAATTCTCCCCTTTCCGAAAAACCATCCCAAATTAGGGTATTCTCATAATCAAGGGCTTTGCCTTCAAATTTCTTAAACAATTTCTTTGTATCTTCTTCAAAAATCTCTAATTTCCATTTTTTAATAAAGAGATGATAATTGGTAAATAGCTTAAAAATGGGTTTATCCACCAAGAGATTATCTTTTATCTCTAATTCTTCAGGATATATTCCCGCATTCAGCCTCATCATGGGCGGAGATTTTTCCTGAATAATCTGCAACTCCAAACCCTTAGTCTCTTTTAATTCCTTTAGTTTATCCAAAGGCACTTTCACGCCAAAATTTACCTTGCTTAAGAGACCTTTGGTGATATTCACAATGACCACTTTTTCTGTAGTCAAATACGAGCCTTCAGGTAAGGTTGACTCATCTATTCTGAATAAATGTCTTCCCGGAATAATTCCCGGTAGATGCCACTTTCCATCTTTGTCCGTGGTAATCACTGTGCCCTCTTCAGTCACAATGCGCACATAAGGAATAGTTTCTTCACCTGTGTCCTGAATGCCATTTTCATTCATATCATTAAAGACCTTGCCAATGACAGTTCCCAAATCAAATAAGGGGTCAGGCACAACCTTGACTGTTTCAGTTGCAGTATTGGAAATTCTGGTGCCATCAGCATATTTCGCAAAGCAAGAGTTTTCATAATTACCGAAGGTAACACCTGAGCCAACCACTAATTGATATTTCAGGGTGCGGGTAGTATTTGCAGATATCGTGCCGATATTAAAGGTAAGCGGGCGATTGCCTGTAGGGTCAGAAATCACCGCATTATCCAAAATTGCCTTACCGCTTATATATTTAAAACCCGGTGGAATCTTATCTTCCACATACGCATTGGTAATATCGCTGGCAGTTTCATTTTTTATCGTCACCGTATAGGTAATAATATCTCCCACGACCACCTCTTTTTTATTGGCATCCTTTTCTATTCTTAAAAGGCTATTTTGTGCATCTAAAGGTAAATTAATGGTTAGGGCTAGCCCGCTAACAGTAAACTGCTCTCCCTTAGAACCAGTGGTAATGGTTCTGGGAAAACTGGATAGGGTAGAGGGAAAGATATAACCTGTAGCGCTAACGCGGAGATAATAGGTTCCGTTTATGGCATTAAAATTATAATACCCATTTGCGCCGGTTGTATATGGGTTAGGATCCCCAAGAGCAATCTCGCTACCTGGGGTGCAGGGCTGATTTGTGGTAGCATTATATAAAGTAACTTGCGCCCCTTGAATAGGATTATTGCTTACTGAATCAAAAACCACGCCTTCTGGGTCAATATAGTTTACTTCATGAGACTCTGAAGTTAAATTATTAGTGGTATCCATCATAAAAATTTGTGTCTTTCCACTGGATAAATCCTGATTTAAATTGAGTGTAACATCTCCGCTGCTATCAGATGAACCAACACCCACAATCTTTATTGGGCTAGCCTTAGCATAAACAATAATAGAGGAATTAGGAGCGGCTTTGCCACTTATCTGAGGCCGGCGAGTAGTTATCCGTTCTCCATCTGCAGGGCTTTGTATCTCAGGATAATTTGTAGGAGTGCCTGAAACAACCTCAACTGCCACTGATTCGCCTTCTGTGCCGTTAGCATAAACCGTTATGGTATGGCTACCTGGAGTAGTAAAAGAAACCTCTTGGGCATAATAACCATTAGAATCGCTGGTAAGAGAATATCGTGTAACTCCATCTATTTTTATCTCAATGGAGGCATTTGCAGGCGCAGTCCCTATTAGGGTACAATTTTGAGGGACAGTAGAATTATTTTTAGGAGCTATAATGGTTGCACCGGAGGGAATATTGAGGGTAGTAGAGGTGGAATTGGTAGAAACTTGCTGCTCAAGATTGCCGATTTTATAAGAGATGAGAGCAGAATTGTTTATTTCAGAGGCAAAACATAATGCTGCATAAAGAGTTAAGAATAAGAAGGCAAAACTCAGA
>JBBIOC010000142.1:0-4123 GCA_037443585.1 Candidatus Omnitrophota bacterium | reverse complement strand
GATTGTTAGATGGCCAAAGAGATTACAGGTAATCCTGTTTTCGATAAACTAATCCAGAAGGCGCAGGAAGAGAATCTTCAGACTGTCTGGGACCGCTACAATGCGCAGCAGCCTAATTGTGGTTTTGGGCTTTTAGGCATTTGTTGTAGATTGTGTCAGATGGGTCCTTGTAGGATTGACCCATTTGGTGAAGGACCAAAACTTGGCGCATGCGGCGCAGATGCAGATATCATAGCTACAAGAAATATGGTGCGCAATATTGCTGCAGGTTCAGCCTGCCACTTAGACCATGGCAGGGACCTCGCCTCGACCCTTCTGGCATTATCAGAAGGCAGGGCTGAAGGTTTTCAGATAAGAGACCCATTAAAACTAAGGGCAATTGCAAATGAATATAAAATTGATATTGAAAATAAGAAGGAGCTTGAGATTGCAGGAGAACTTGCACAGAAAATACTTGAGGAATTTGGTCAGCAAGAGGGCGAATTGACCTTCGCTCATAGAGCGCCCAAAAAACAACAGGATATATGGAATAACCTCCGTATTATACCAAGAGGTATTGACAGGGAGATAGTAGAGACAGTTTCGCGCACACATATGGGCGTTGACAATGATATGGGAAATCTGCTCTTGGGCGGAATGAAGGCAGCGCTTGCAGATGGATGGGGCGGTTCTATGATTGCTACAGAATTGAGTGATATCTTATTTGGCTCTCCGCAACCAATAAGGGCTCAGGTAAACTTGGGTGTTTTAAAAGAGGATGAGGTAAATGTCCTTGTCCATGGTCATGAGCCGACGCTCTCCGATGTTTTAGTAACTGCAAGCCTTGACCCAGAACTCATTGCGTATGCAAAGAAGCAAGGCGCTAAAGGCATAAATTTAGCCGGGATATGCTGCACTGCAGCAGAGATGCTTGTGCGGCGCGGCGTACCTATTGCAGGAAACTTCCTGCAACAGGAGCTTGCAATTATGACTGGCGCGATTGAGGCAATGGTCGTGGATATACAATGCATTATGCCAGGTCTTGCAGAGGTTTCAAAGGCCTTTCATACAAAACTCATCTCCACGCATCCAAAGGCAAAATTTAAAGGGATGGAACATATAGAGTTTAGAGAAGAAGAGGCGCTCTCAACTGCAAAGAAGATTTTAAGACTTGCAATTGAAAATTATAAGAATCGCGACCGCTCCAAAATGGATATTCCAAAGGAAAAGATTGATATGATAGCAGGTTTTACAATGGAGAATGTATTTCACCATTTAGGAGGGAGATTCAGGGCTTCATATAGGCCATTAAATGATAATATTGCCAATGGGAGGATAAGGGGCGTAGCAGGCGTAGTCGGGTGCGATAATCCAAGGAATCTTTCAAGCTTTTCTCACGTTGAATTAGTAAAGGAACTTATAAAAAATGATGTCCTGGTGGTTCAGACGGGTTGTGCAGCTTCAGCCTGTGCAAGGGAAGGGCTTTTGACGCCAGAGACTGCTTTTAGATTTGCCGGGGATGGGCTGAAAGAGGTATGTGAGGCAGTAGGTATACCACCTGTGCTTCACTGCGGCGCATGTATTGATAATTCGAGAATACTCACTGCCTGCTCTGAGATGGTCAAGGAAGGCGGCATTGGAAATGGCATAGATGAGCTTCCAGTTGTTGGCGCTGCACCTGAATGGATGTCAGAGAAGGCGATTGCAATCGGCTGGTATTTTATTGCCTCAGGGGTTTCTGTATTATTTGGAACGCCGCTGAGGGTCTATGGGAGCCCTACATTGACAGAATTTGTGTGTAAGGACTTAGAAAAGATAGTTGGAAGCAAATGGTATTTTGAGAGCGACCCTACAAAGGCAGCACGCTGGATGATTGAGCATCTGAATAAAAAGCGCGAGGCCTTAAAATTAAAGCCGATGTTGTATGAAACTGTGAAAGCATAGACAAAACCAATTCAACCTACGCAGTTGAATAATTGTTCGACATAATTGTTCAACTGCGTAGGTTGAATATAGGTGAAGGATGAAGAAGATATACTGTGATATAAATAAATGTTTAGGTTGCAGGACTTGTGAGATTGCCTGCGCAGTTGAACATTCTAAATCAAAGGAACTTCATAAGTCAATCGGAGAATGGCCGGTTCCTGTGAAGAGGCGCAGGGTTCAACTCATTCTTAAAAATGTTTCAATATCAGATGCCTGTCATCATTGTAATCCTGCAGCTTGCGTAACAGCTTGTATGTCAGGCGCAATGTCCAAAGATAAAAAGACTGGCCATACAATGCACGATAAGGAAAAATGCGTTGGCTGCTGGATGTGCATAATGGCCTGTCCATTCGGAGCTATTTCAAAAGAGACTACTGAAAAGATAATCCTGAAATGTGATATGTGTCCTGACAGGGATATACCTGCTTGCGTTGCCTCCTGTCCAACAAAGACTCTGTTTTTGGGGACGGCAGAGGAGTTTAAAAAGAAAATATAAAAATGACAGTCTCGTTTAGTTCGTTATGTTCGTTTGGTTCGTTTTGCTCGTTTAACGAACATAACGAGATTAACGAACTTTATAATTTTTGAATTAATTTATGAATTACGTTATAATCGGCTGTAGCGCAGCTGGAATCAATGCAATAGAAGCAATAAGGACTATTGACAAAGAATCAAAGATTACAGCGATTTCTGAAGAAGAAGCGCCGCTCTATTCGCGCTGTCTTCTCTCTTATTTTTTAGCAGGTTCAATCACTGAAGACAAAGTCTGGTTTAGAAAGGATTCTTTCTTTAAGGACTACAAAGTGACACCAGTTTTGGGTAAAAAGGTTGTAGGGATTGATATAAAGAAGAAAGAGGTCCAGCTGGAAAATAAAAAGAAAATTAAATTTGATAGGCTTTTGATTGCAACAGGCGCAATCCCCAAGATGGAAAATATACCTGGGATTGAAAAAAGAGGCGTATTTCCACTTAGAACACTTGAACAGACAAAGAAAATATTAAATATCCTGGATAAGGTTAAGGGTTGTATGATTTTAGGCGTGGGGTTAATTGGCCTGCGCGCAGCTTACGCCTTAAAGTCGAGGGGGAAAGAGGTACGCGTTATTGTTAAGTCCAGTCATATCCTTTCTCAGATTATTGACCAGGGCTCTGCATCCATTATGAGGAGACGCCTTGAAGCCAATGGTCTGAAGATAGAGACTAATTTGGCTGCAACTAAGATTATTGGAAATGATTTTGTCAAAGGAGTCATCCTTGATGACGGCCGTCAGATAGACTGCGAACTTATTATTGTAGGAAAGGGCGTTGAGCCGAATATTATATTTTTAAAAGATAGCGGGATAAAGATACGCTATGGGGTTTTGTCTGATAGCCATTTACAAACTGACATCGAGGGAATTTTTGCTGCTGGCGATGTATGCGAAACTGCAGATATAGCTCTTGAGGAGACCTCTATAAATGCCATCTGGCCAGCTGCCTGTGAGCAAGGCAGGGTTGCTGGAATGAATATGGCTGGAGTTGAAGCAATCTATGATGGCTCATTAGCAATGAATTCAATAGAATTTTTTGGGCTGCCCGTTATTTCTATCGGAATTACTAAGCCAAAGACAGACCAATATGAGGAGTTGGTCAAGCAGGATATAGATAGAGCAGTATATAAAAAGATAGTTTTGAGGCAGGGCAGGATAGTAGGCGCAATCTTTATGGGTAGGATTGAAAACATAGGGGTTGTTGGCGCATTGATAAAGAAAAAAGTCGATGTTTCAAGATTTAAAGACCTTCTCTTAGAAGATTATTTTGATTACGGCAGGATTCTGCCATTGGTAAAGAACTCTATAGAAGATTTTAAGGAAGAGGAATTTAGAGAAACAGTTTTAACCTATTTCAACCTACGCGGTTGAACTCGGTTGAACCTTGTTCAACCGCGTAGGTTGAACAAGGTTATGAGGTTTTGAAGGAGGAGGGAATGTCCAAGATTATTGCCACTGCTGCTATAAAAGGGGCGCATAAATATGTAAAAGAGGCTGAGGAGAAGCTTAGGCTTGCAATTGAGTCTAAGGGTGAGTCCTGTAAGGTGGAATATCCAGATACAGCCTACTACCTTCCAATTATATACGCTTTTTTGGGGATAAAGGTAAAGACACTCGGAGATATGAAG
>JBBIOC010000141.1:1576-4147 GCA_037443585.1 Candidatus Omnitrophota bacterium | reverse complement strand
TCTTTCCCGCCTTCATATTCATTTCGGCGAGGTCTCGCCGAAGCGTAAGCGAAGGCGTATAATCTGCGATCATCTGTGGATTTTATTTTTTTATTACCACTAAAACGCGCAATACGGCAGCGGGCAGCCGCCTGAATATTCAGGCCCTGACTCAATCACCCTTCCGATTGACAGTACCTGGGCGGTCTTGCTACCATATCTATATATCGTAATGCCCTTGCACTTAAGTTTATAAGCTTCAAGATAAATCTTCTTAACATCCTCTGCAGTAGCTGAGCTTGGCAGATTAATTGTCTTTGATACAGAATTATCAGTATATTTCTGAAATGCTGACTGGACCTTCAGATGCCACTCTGGCTCTATATCAAATGTTGTCACAAAGAGCCTCCTGAACTTCTGCGGAATCTCTTTTATCTTCTGGACACTTCCCTGCGAGGCAATCCTCTCCATCAATCCTTCTGAATAAAATCCTTCCCTTTCAGCAACCTCTTTAAATATCGGATTAATCTCTAAAAGCCTTGTCCCTTCCATCACGTTTCTTATAAAAGAAAAGGCAAAGATTGGCTCAATCCCGCTTGAGCAGCCTGCGATTATGCTTATTGTCCCTGTAGGCGCAACAGTGGTCAAGGTGGCATTTCTGAGCCTCTTCTTTTTATCATAAATAGAACCCTTAAAGTTTGGAAATTCGCCCCGCTCTTTAGCCAACCTTTCAGAATAAAGGTGGGCTTCTTTATCTATAAATGACATAAGCTTTCGAGCGAGTTCAATCGTCTCTTCAGAATTATAAACAACCCCTAATTTAATCAGCATATCACTAAACCCCATCACCCCAAGACCTATCTTTCTATTTGCCATTGTAATATCTCTAATCTGTTTAATAGGAAATTTATTTACCTCTATCACATCATCTAAAAACCGCACCCCGAGCTGTACTATCCTCCTCAGCCTCTCCCAATCCAATTTTCCATCCTCTACGAATTTAGAAAGATTTATAGAACCTAAATTGCAGCTCTCATAAGGTAGGAGAGGCAATTCCCCGCAGGGGTTTGTAGATTCTATATCCCTTAATAAAGGTGTAGGATTGTGCCTATTAATCTGGTCTATAAATACAAGTCCCGGGTCTCCTGTTTTATGTGCTGCCACACATATCCGCTCAAAGACCACCTTTGCCTTAAGGGTATGGACAACCTTCTTTGTCCTCGGACTTATTAATGGATAACTTTTGTCTTTCAAAACAGCCTCCATAAATTCATCAGTGACTGCTACTGAGAGGTTGAAATTAGAAAAACTCTTACCATCTTCTTTTGCATGGATAAATTCTAATATATCAGGGTGGTCCACCCGAAGGATTCCCATATTTGCGCCTCTTCGCCTACCGCCTTGTTTTATAATCTCTGTAGCAGTATCAAATACCTTCATAAATGAGACAGGGCCTGAAGCAATCCCTTTAGTTGAGCCTACAATATCGCCATTAGGCCGTAACCTTGAAAAACTAAATCCTGTCCCTCCTCCAGTCTGGTGTATAATCGCCATATGCCGCAATGCCTTAAATATGCTATCCATAGAGTCTTCAACTGGCAGGACAAAACAGGCAGAGAGCTGTCCAATCCTTGTCCCTGCATTCATCAATGTTGGAGAATTGGGTAGAAACTCGAGGTCTGTCATAGCGCGGTAGAAGGCCTCTTCTATCTCTTCTATCTCTTTTGGCTCTGCCTTTGCAATAGAAGAAGCCACCCTCCTGAACATCTGCTCAGCCGTCTCAATGACCTTCCCTTCTTCATCCTTGAGCAAATACCGCCTTTCAAGCACCTTGATTGTATTTTCAGACAATCTAATCATATAAGTTAAATTAAGCCTTAGGATAGAATTTTCTGTACGAAGGGCAGAGATGATGGACTATGCATTCAGGACATAGAGGCTTCTTTGCCTGACAGATTCTCCTTCCATGCCATATCAAAAGGTGTGAAAATACCTCCCAATCCTTTTCATGCACGAGCTTCATAAGATCTTCTTCAATCTTTTCAGGGTCGTCATTCTTTGTAAGGCCGAGCCTCTGGGAAAGCCTTCTAACATGCGTATCTACCACAATCCCTACTACAATCCCATATCCGCTCGAAAGTATTAAATTTGCTGTCTTTCTACCGACCCCGGGTAAACTCGTCAAGGCCTCCATTGTGTCAGGGACCCTTCCCTTAAATTCCTCAACTATTCTTTTACAAGCCCCAATTATATTACGCGCCTTATTCTTATAAAAACCAGTTGAACGGATCTCGCCCTCAAACTCTTTTAAGTCAGCCCCGGCATAATCCTTCACACTTCTATATTTTTTAAAAAGCCTTTCAGTGACCATATTTACCCTCTCATCTGTGCACTGGGCAGAAAGGACTGTTGCAATCAGAAGCTGCAAAGGGTCTGCGTGCCTAAGTGCAGTCTTTGCCCCGGGATATTCTTTCTTTAACCTCGAGATTATCTCTGAAACCCTTTGATTCTGTATCGCCATTTTAGGGTTTGATTATATCAAAAAAAATCAAGACATTCAATCTCAATCACTTCCCGAAAAGCATATACATC
>JBBIOC010000141.1:0-1566 GCA_037443585.1 Candidatus Omnitrophota bacterium | reverse complement strand
GGCTGGCTTTGGTACACACCGCCCGCAACGAAGGCATATACATCGCAACACAGAGTAAGAATATTCCGAAGCTTTTTTTCAATATAATATTAGGGATATATTGGGCAAAATTTGCACCTATGAGCGCACCTAATATAAAACCTAAACATATAAAGAAGGCCACGTTTATCTTCACATTTCCGCTATAATAATATTTTAAGACTGCCAAAAGTCCAACAGGCGGAAGCAATGCTGCCAAGGCAGTCCCTTGCGCCTGATGCTGGGTAAATCCAAATATGTAAACCAATGCCGGAATCAGTATAATTGCACCACCAATACCAAAGAATCCACCTAAGGTTCCAGATACAATTCCTAATAATACATAGAAAAGAGAAGTCATACTTACCTCCGTTTTATTAATCCTTGATAACTGTCCTGATTTATTCTATCATAATACTCGGTGCTACGCACCAGAATTCTATGCTAAAAAAGACTGACCCTGATACAATTAAGACCTATTTAGAAGATAGCTCCGGACTTTCAGGTGGAAGTGCAGAGGCAGTTTACATACCTGAAAATGAAACAGAGGTTTCCAATATTTTAAAGGAACTAAATTCGACAAATACACCCGTTACAATCTCAGGTGGCGGAACAGGTGTTACTGGCGGACGGATGCCATTCGGGGGTGTTGTGCTTTCAACAGAGAGGCTTAATAAAATTATCGATATAGACCAAGAGAAACTTATTGCAATCGTCCAGCCAGGCATTACATTGGATGAATTAAATGAGGCATTAAAAGAAAGACATCTAATATATCCTCCTGACCCAACAGAAAAGACTGCCTTCTTAGGAGGAACAGTCTCAACAAATGCCTCCGGGGCAAGGGGTTTGCAGTTTGGCCAGACCAGAAAGTATGTAGTCTCGCTGAATGTAATATTTTCAAACGGTGAAAGATTAGAGATAGAGCGGGGCAGGATATTTGCCAATAAAAATATTCTAAGGCTCCCTCTTAAAAATAGGGAGATAAATCTAAGACTTCCTCATTACAGAATGCCTGAAATAAAAAATTCAGCTGGATACTATGTTAAAGAAGATATGGACTTAATTGACTTATTTATAGGTCAGGAGGGAACCCTTGGGGTCATAACCCAGATAACATTAAAAATCGCTCCTGCGCCAGAAGGGACTTTAAGCTTCTTTAGCTTCTTTAAATACTATAGAGACGCTCTGGGATTCGTCCAAGATGCTAAGAAGAACGGAGCCTGCTCCCTCGAATTTATGGATGAAAACTCAATAAACCTCTTAAGAAAAAAATTTCCAAACCTTCCAAAAGATATAAAAGCAAGTATTGTCTTTGAAGAGGACTATAAAGAGAATGCAGATGCTATATTTGACAAGTGGGCAAAACTCTTAGAAATCCATAATGCCTCAGAAGATATCTGGACAGGGGATACAGAAAGGACGAGGCGGGATTTTAAAAATCTTAGACACAGCCTGCCGGAGATGGTAAATGAGATTATTAGAAGATTTGGATTCCCAAAGATAGGGGCAGATATAGCTGTCCCGCAGAATAACTTCTTAGAGATG
>JBBIOC010000140.1:254-4181 GCA_037443585.1 Candidatus Omnitrophota bacterium | reverse complement strand
AAGTTGTGATTGCTTCGTCGCTTCGCTCCTCGCAACGACGTCTGTGATCATCTGTTTCTTTTAATCTGCGATAATCTGTGCTTCAAAGAAAGTCAGCAAAGTTTTAACAGAATCGGAGGAAAATAAAATGGCAGTTATAATAAGACTGAAACGACTTGGGACAACTGGCAAGCCTCATCAGAGGATTGTTGTTACAGATGACCAGCGGCCGCGCGATGGAAGGTGTATTGAAGAGATAGGCTATTATGACCCGGCAAAGAATCCGAAATTTATCTCAATTAAAAAAGAGAGGGCAGAGTTCTGGATTTCTAAAGGCGCGAGGGTGTCGGATACGGTGAAGACGTTGTTTAAGAAACAAGGCATTATATAATGTTTAACTCCTAACCTGTTCAACTGCGTAGGTTGAACAACCTGTTCAACTGCGTAGGTTGAACAGGTTATTTGCTGAATGAAGATTGATGTTGTAACTATATTCCCAAAGATGTTTTTACCTGTTCTAAACGAATCGATAATAAAACGCGCTCAGGCAAAAAATATTGTCAAGATTAATATCTATAATCTGCGGGATTTTTCAAAGGAGAGACACCGCAAGGTAGATGACAGGCCATATGGCGGAGGGCCTGGCATGGTTATGAGGCCAGAGCCTTTTTTTGAGGCGGTAAAATATATTAAGGGTCATGGGTCATGGGTCATAGGTCATGGGAGAGTTATATTGCTCTCGCCTCAGGGTAAGAGACTAAGCCAGACTCTTGCAAGACGACTTTCTAAGTATAAACATCTGATACTATTATGCGGGCATTATGAAGGCATTGACGAGAGGGTTAGGAGATTTTTGGTTGATGAAGAGATTTCTATCGGGGATTATATTTTAACAGGCGGAGAACTTCCAGCTATGGTTCTTATTGATGCAGTTGTCAGGCTTTTACGAGGCGCGCTTGGCGATAATACCTCTATTATTGAGGAGACATTTTCAAAAAATTTGATAGAATATCCGCAATATACCAGGCCATCAGAATTCAGAGGTCTTAAAGTGCCCGAGGTCTTGTTGTCAGGAGACCATTCTAGAATTACAGAATGGCGAAGAAAAGAGTCTTTGAAAAGGACTGCAAGATATAGGCCTGATTTGTTATAGAAAATAAAAGGAGTTTTTATGGATAAAATAAGATTGGTTGAAGAAAAATTTATGAAGAAGGCGCCAGATTTTAATATCAGCGATATTGTAAGGGTTTATATAAAGATTCGAGAGGAGGATAAGACACGCACGCAGGCCTTTGAGGGTGTTGTGATTGCGCGTAAAGGCAGCGGTATTCGCGAGACCTTTACAGTTAGACGAATCTCATATGGCGAAGGCGTGGAAAGGGTATTTCAATTGCACTCCCCTTTATTGGAGAAGATAGAGGTTGTCAAGTTTGGAAAAGTCAGACGAGCAAAGCTCTATTACCTCAGAAAGCGGGTTGGAAAGGCTACAAAGATTGAAGAGGAAAAGCTCGCCGAAGAACAAGTCCCTACTTAAAAAAGAAAAAATCCTGATAGGTGTGGATGAGGCGGGTAGGGGTCCTTTGGCAGGACCTGTAGTCGCAGGGGCTGTTTTGTTTAATAATTCGCTTTTGGATAAAGGGTTGGGCATCAGGGATTCGAAGAAACTCACCCCTAAAAAACGAGAGAAATTATTTTTTGAGATACTCAAGAGAACAGGAATAGGCATAGGCATCATACATGAAAAAGACATAGACAGGATGAATATATACAGGGCAACAATCCTGGCTATGGAGAATGCGGTTTTAGAGTTATTGCAAAA
Source organism: Candidatus Omnitrophota bacterium (assembly GCA_037443585.1). GTDB lineage: Bacteria > Omnitrophota > Gorgyraeia > Gorgyraeales > JBBIOC01 > JBBIOC01. The sequence continues at coordinate 2,383 of JBBIOC010000140.1, read as the reverse complement.
TATCAAAGGAAGGGATAAAGATAAGATACGCATCCTTGTGGATGGAAATATGAAGTTAGACCTCCCTTATAAAATTAAATGTATAATCAGAGGCGATTCTAAGATTACCTGCATTGCCGCAGCTTCTATTATAGCAAAGGTGACAAGGGACCGGATAATGTATCTATACGATATGCACTATCCGCAGTATGGTTTTAAAGCTCACAAGGGCTATCCAACAAAAGCGCATTTTTGCGCATTAGAGAAATATGGACCTTCGCCTATTCATCGGAGGAGCTTCAGACCTGTAAGAATATGGGACGAGAAAAATTAATATTTGGCAAAAGAGGCGAAGACATAGCATCTTCCTTTTTAGAAAAGAATAATTATAAGATAATAGCAAAGAATTATAAGACACGGCTTGGCGAGGTAGATATAATAGCAAAGGACAGAGAGGTCTTTTGTTTTATTGAGGTGCGCGCAAGGAGGAACAGCAGTTTTTGTATGCCTGAAGAATCTATAGTCTCAAGAAAGCAGACACAGATTTCTAAGGCTGCGCTCTCATATATTAGAATGCATCAATTAGAGGACAGGCCAGCAAGATTTGATATAATAGCAGTTTTGATACAGGAAGATGGTGGTATTAAGATTAATCATATAAAGAATGCGTTTGAGTTGGATGCGAGATATACGTATTAGGTGAGGCGAAGATGAACAATAAGTACAATCTACCAAGCGACCTTGAGATTGCACAGAAGGCCCATTTAAAGCCTATAACTGAGATTGCGAGAGAGATTGGGATTAGAGAAGAAGAGTTAGAACTCTATGGCAGGTATAAGGCAAAGGTTAATTTAAGGATTTTAGAGAGACTTAAGGATAAACCTGAGGCAAAATATGTGGATGTTACAGCGATTACGCCTACGCCTATGGGCGAAGGAAAGACAGTGACTACAATCGGGTTAGCATTAGGGCTTAATAGAATAAAGAAGCTCGCAATCTGCACATTGAGGCAGCCTTCTATGGGACCCGTCTTTGGGATAAAGGGGGGCGCTACAGGTGGTGGCTATTCTCAGGTTTTGCCAATTGAAGATATAAATCTGCACCTTACAGGAGATATCCATGCAGTTGGGATTGCAAATAATTTGTTATGTGCATTTATTGATAACCACCTATTTAAAGGAAATAGGCTCAACATAGACCCAGACTCCATTGTTATAAGAAGGGTCGTGGATATAAATGACCGGGCGTTGCGAAATATAAAGATTGGTCTTGGTGGGCCTGAGAATGGCTTTCCAAGGGATACAGGGTTTGATATAACAGTGGCGAGTGAGGTGATGGCTATTTTGGCACTTTCGAGGGAGATCTTTGATTTGAGAAAGCGGCTTGGGAGAATGATAGTCGGTAATACTTATGATGGGAAGCCTGTGACTGCAGAGGATTTGAAATGTGCAGGGACAATGGCAGTTTTGTTGAGACAGGCAATCAATCCAAACCTCATTCAGACTATTGAAAATACGCCCTGTTTTATGCACGCCGGGCCGTTTGCGAATATTGCACATGGAAATAATTCTGTGGTAGCAGATTTGATTGCATTGAGGCTTGCAGATTATGTGGTTACTGAAAGTGGATTTGGCGCTGATTGCGGTTTTGAGAAATTGTTGGATATAAAATGTCGCACGCCCGGGCTAAAGCCGCCAGACGGGGTTGTGATTGCATCTTCAATAAGGGCCTTGAAGATGCACGGTGGGGCATTCAACTGGATTCCAGGAAAATCAATAGACCAGGAATTGGTTAAAAAGGAGGACGTAGGTGCAGTTGAGCGAGGCTGCGAGAATCTCCAAAAACATATTGAGAATATCAAACTATTCGGGCTCCCGGTCGTCGTAGCGATAAATAGATTTATGTATGACGCTGAAGACGAGATAAATGCAGTAATAAAATTCGCCAAGGATTCAGGCGCAGAGGATGTTGTTGTGAGTGAAGCATGGGCTTTAGGCGGTGAGGGCGCAAAGGACTTGGCGCGTGCAGTTGTCAGAATTTGTAATATAAAAAGCAATTTTAAATTTCTCTATCCACTTGAACTCAGCATCAAAGAGAAGATTGAGACGATTTGCACAAAGATATATGGCGCAGATGGCGTCACATATTAT
>JBBIOC010000140.1:0-244 GCA_037443585.1 Candidatus Omnitrophota bacterium | reverse complement strand
AGAGGCAGAGAAGAAAATAGGGTATTATACGAAATTAGGGTTTGATAGACTGCCAATAAATATGGCAAAGACACACCTGTCGCTTTCGCACGACCCGAATCTGAAGAATAGGCCTAAGAATTTTAAGATACCCATCAGGGATATAAGGATTGCTGCAGGCGCTGGCTTTTTATATCCTTTGTGCGGTCAGATGCAGACAATGCCAGGGTTACCTTCTGTGCCTGCGGGGACGAAGATAGATATT
>JBBIOC010000139.1:0-4210 GCA_037443585.1 Candidatus Omnitrophota bacterium | reverse complement strand
GAGATATGGTAAAGGTAGATACCAGGACAGAGAGATACGTAGGAAGGGCATAGGTGAGATATGAACCTAAAAGAGATAAAAGACCTAATAAATCTTATGAATGAAAACAATCTTCAAGAGCTGGAGATTGAGAGAGAAGGCCTTCGCGTGAGGATAAAGAAGATGCCAACAGGTGAATATCAAACTATTGAAGAAGAGATTAAAAAAGAAATTTCTGCTGCTGGTAAAAAGCCTGAGGCAAAAGGGGAGAAAAAGATTGAGGAAGGCCTTGAAAAGAAGCTAATACCTATAAAGGCGCCTATGGTAGGAACCTTCTATCGAGCCCCTTCGCCAGATGCCAACCCTTATATTGAAGTTGGGCAGGAGATTGAAGTGGGGCAAGTAGTATGCATAATAGAGGCAATGAAATTAATGAATGAGATAAAGTCAGAGATAGGGGGGAGGGTTGTTGAGATTTTAGTAGAGAATGGCCAGCCAGTTGAATTTGGTCAGATACTCTTTATGGTGGAACCTTTATAAAGCTACAGATTCAACCTACGCAGTTGACAAGCTTGTCAACTGCGTAGGTTGAAGAGGATATTAAAAATGTTTTCCAAGATTCTGATAGCAAACCGTGGTGAAATAGCTGTGCGTATAATACGCGCCTGCAAGGAGATGGGCATAAAGACAGTGGCAGTCTATTCTGAGGCAGATAGGGAGTCTATGCACGTTAGACTTGCAGACGAAGCAGTCTGTATAGGCGCAGCCCCAACTTCTGAAAGTTATCTGAATATACCCAGTATAATTAGCGCAGCTGAAATAACAGATGTTGAAGCAATTCACCCTGGTTATGGCTTTTTAGCTGAAAATGCACACTTTGCAGAGATATGCCAGTCCTGCAATATTGCTTTTATAGGCCCTTCTCCTGAATCTATAAGAATGATGGGCGACAAATTGATGGCAAGGCAGACAATGCAAAAGGCAGGCCTGCCGTTAATACCTGGCAGCCATGCAATTATAAAGAATAAGGAAGAGGCAATAAATACTGCAAAGAGGATAAGGTATCCTGTAATAATCAAGGCCTCTGCAGGCGGGGGCGGAAAAGGAATGAGGATATGCCACAATGATGTGCGCCTTATAAGCGCATTGTTGACTGCCCAACAGGAGGCAGAGGCGGCATTTGGGAATTCAGGGGTCTATCTTGAAAAATATATTGAGAGGCCGAGACATATAGAGTTCCAGGTCCTTGCAGATAGATTTGGACATATTGTCCATTTAGGGGAGCGAGACTGCACGATTCAGCGGAGACATCAAAAACTTATTGAGGAATCGCCCTCGCCTGCGCTGGACTCAAAACTTAGAAAGAAAATGGGCGATATGGCTATAAGGGCAGCAAAGGCAGCCAATTACCTGAATGCAGGGACAATAGAATTTTTACTAGACAGGCATCAAAATTTTTATTTCCTGGAAATGAATACTAGGGTTCAGGTGGAACATCCTGTAACTGAGATGGTTACGGGGATAGATATTGTAAAGGAACAGATCAGAATATCCGCGGGAGAAAGATTGAGTTTCAAACAAGATGATATAAAAATAAAGGGGTCTGCTATCGAATGCAGAATCAATGCTGAAGATTCTGAAAACTCCTTTTTACCCTCACCTGGCAAGATTCAAATTTTTAATCCTGCAGGTGGCCCCGGCGTCAGGATAGATACACATGTATATTCAGGCTACGACATCACCCCATATTATGATTCATTGATAGCAAAACTGATTGCATTCGGCAGAGACCGACAGGAGGCTATAAGGATTATGCAGCGTGCCTTAGAAGAGGTGGCAATAGAACCAATAAAGACTACCCTACCATTTCATAGAAAGGTATTCGGAGATTCATTATTTTTAAGGGGCGATTATTCTACAGACTTTGTTTCTAAGTTTACCGGAGAGATAGAATAGGGAGGTGCTTATGAGGCTTTTTAATACAATTGCAGTCTTATTTTATACATTAATCTTTTCTGTAATAGGAGGTTTGTTAATTGCGCTTTCGCTGCATATCTTTTCACCCGATGCTATTTTGAATATCTTAACTCAAATCTATCAGACTAATAATTTACGGTTAATAACAGGTCTGACAGGTCTCTTGTTAATACTTATAAATATCTCTGTTGCTCAGATAACAATAGGAAGGCTGCAGAAAGAAAAGACCATTGCCTTTGAAAATCCTTTTGGCCGAGTGACAGTTTCGCTTTCTGCAATCGAAGATTTTATCAAACGGCTTGCTTATAAGCTTACTGAAATAAAAGAGATCAGGTCTAATGTTATTGCAAGTAAAACGGGTATAGAGGTTGCTGTTCGGACTGTTTTGTATTCAGATGTAAATATCCCTGAGGCTACAGAAAGGATTCAGAATATCATTAAATCCCGACTACAGGATATGCTGGGGATTGAAGAGACTATTATAATAAAGGTCCATGTAAGTAAGATTGTAGGCAGAGAAAAAAGCCAAAGCAAAAAGGAAGAAAAAGAAGATACCGCAGGTTTCAAAGGCACTATTGAATATGGAAAGGAAATTTGATTATGAAGAGAATAGGTATATTGACTGGCGGAGGGGATTGTCCTGGACTGAATCCAGTAATCAGGGCAGTAGTGCGAAGGGCAATTCAAGAAGGATATAAGGTATTAGGGATTAAGAATGGCTGGAAAGGTATGATTGAGGGAGATAGTATTGATCTAGACTTGCAATCAGTCTCCGGGATTCTACCTAAAGGAGGAACAATCCTTGGAACATCCAGGACAAACCCTTACAAAAAGCCTGAAGATGCAAAGAAAGTAGTAGATAATTATAAAAGATGGTCACTAGAAGCCCTTATAGCAGTGGGCGGAGAAGATACCCTTGGCGTAGCAAATAAATTGTGCAAAGAGGGCCTCAATATTGTTGGTGTGCCAAAGACAATTGATAATGACCTCTTATCTACAGATTATACGTTTGGGTTTGATACTGCCTGCAATATTGTAACTGAGGCGATTGATAGGCTCCATACAACCGCTGAGTCCCACCACAGGATTATGGTTGTAGAAGTGATGGGCAGGCATGCGGGCTGGATCGCGACTGTCTCTGGCATAGCTGGCGGAGCGGATATAGTCCTAATACCAGAGGTGCCTATAGATATAAATGAGATATGCGATTTAATAAAGAAAAGGCATGGGAGGGGAAAGAGTTTTAGTATTATAGTTGTTGCAGAGGGGGCCAAGTTTAAAGAAGGGCAGGTTGTAACACAGGAAGAGAAAGTAGACGAGTTTGGCCATGTGCGGCTTGGCGGTATTGGACATCTGCTTGCAGAAGAGATTGAAAAAAGAACTGGCTTTGAAACGAGGGTGACTGTGCTTGGACATTTGCAGAGAGGCGGAACGCCCACTACATTTGACAGGGTCTTAGGCACAAGGTTTGGGGTAAAGGCAGTTGAGCTTGTATTAAATAGAGACTTTGGAAAGATGGTAAGCCTGCAGGGAAATAAGATTGGGTCTGTTCCAATTAATGAAGCAATAGGTTCGTTTAAGTTTGTTGATATGGAGTTATACGAGATAGCTAAGATTTTCTTTGGGTAAGCATGGTCAATAAAAAAGTTAAGCAATTAAAGGAACTTAGAAAAATTTTAGAGAAAGAGAGGCGGGTTGGAAAAAAGGTTGTCTTCACAAATGGCTGTTTTGATATTCTACATTTAGGCCATGTCCAATATTTAGAAGAGGCAAAGTCTTTTGGCGACATATTGGTTGTAGGGTTGAACAGCGACTCATCAGTTAAAAAGCTTAAAAAAAACCATAGGCCTATAATGGACGAGTCTTCTCGGGCAGGGATTTTAGCAGCTTTGGAATGCGTAGATTACATTACTATCTTTAAAGAAGAGACGCCGTTTAAGTTAATTAATTTTTTAAGGCCCGACATCCTTGTTAAGGGCGGAGATTGGAAGAAAGAAGATATTGTAGGCGGGAACCTTGTAATCCAATATGGCGGGAAGGTAAAGAGTGTTCCATATATAAAAGGGCATTCAAGCAGCAGGATAATAGAACAGATAAGACATCCTATAAAGAAAAATGAGGGGGATGTCTGATTTCAGTGATTAAAAAGCAGATTACAGTGATTAACTTTTGTCGATATAATCTCTGTAATCTAATTTAAAAATCACAGTAATCAGGTATAATTTTTTTAGTTATACTTGATGATTATACCATG
>JBBIOC010000138.1:0-4213 GCA_037443585.1 Candidatus Omnitrophota bacterium | reverse complement strand
TAGCAGGGATTTCTTCTAAATTGAGCTGTTTTGCTGCCCTTAAACGCCGCTCCCCAGCTATCAATTCATATCCTTTCTGAGTCTTTCTGACAAGTAAGGGCTGTATAATCCCTTTTTCCTTAACAGAGGATACGAGCTCTTCAAAAGATTCTTGTTTGAAGTCTTCCCTTGGCTGAAACCTGTTCGGATTTATCTCCTGGGTCTTTATATATATAACCTTATTCTCTTTAGTTGGTATATAAGCTGATTCTCTCTCAGGGATAAGCGCTGAAAGTCCCCTTCCTAAGGCCTTTTTTTTCATATATTACTCCTTTGCTTCGCTAAAGTTCTGCGTAGGCTCTGTTTTTACTTCCACACGGTCCAGCGGTTTCTCTCCTAAAATCTCATTTGTAAGTTCTAAATATCTCAGGGCTCCAATAGAATCCTTGTCATAGAGAAATATGGGTTTCCCAAAACCTGGTGATTCAGAAATCCGAATGCTCCTTGGTATAATTGTTTGAAAAACCTTCTCTTTAAAAAACGTCCTTGCTTCATCAATAACCTCCTGAGTAAGGTTTGTCCTAAAGTCTGCCATTGTTAAAAGGATTCCTTCAATCTGCAGCCCTGGATTTAGATTCGTCTTTACAAGTTCTATTGTATTTAATAGCTGTGTCAGGCCCTCAAGTGCATAATATTCGCATTGGATTGGTATAAGGGTTGAATCTGAGGCAGCAAGGGCATTTATAGTCAAAAGCCCTAAAGATGGCGGGGAATCAATAACTATAAAATCAAAACTATCCTTTATATTATTTAAAGACTCCTTCAATTTATACTCCCTTCCGTCCAAATTTACAAGTTCTATCTCAGAACCGGCCAGGCTTATATTTGAAGGGACTAATTTTAGGTTAGATAGAGCTGTATCATAAACCGTATCATTTATCGTGATACGGTTAAAAAGCGCCTCATAGATACTTTTTTCAACCTTGTTCTTGTCTATTCCCAACCCACTAGTTGTATTGCCCTGAGGGTCAAAGTCAATTAATAAAGTCTTCTTCTCTTTTTGAGCAAGAAAGAAGGCTAAGTTTATAGCTGTAGTGGTCTTGCCAACCCCGCCCTTTTGGTTACAAATAGAAATTACTTTTGACATTTAGCTTAATAAAACCATCCCTCGCAACATGATGGTAAAGTCAATAGTTGCTCGGGATTAATTCATCCCGAACAGCCTTTTTCTGCAAAAGGGCTGTTCGGGATTCATTAACCGTATCATATCATAACCGTATCATAACCGTATCATTTTTGTTGTAACTACTTAATATGCCTGATATTACGAATTTTGCTGTTTTTGCTTCTTTAGGCTGACTTTTACCTTAGCCAGGCTGGCGCCTCTCATTCCAAAAAGCCCTTTATTCTCCTCGCTCAAGATTTTTACATTTACCTTGCCTCTCGGTACGCCTAACTTTTGCAAGGCTATCTTAATTGCCTCCCTTATAGTCTCTGCCTCAACCTCTATTTCTTCCATGGTATAGTCATCAGATATAATTATAGATTATACCTGATTACACAGATTTTTAAATTAGATTACAGAGATTAAATCATTAATCTCTTCACGGCTTTATTTCTTAAATCTCTGTAATCTTCTTTTTAATCGCTGTAATCAGACATCCCCCTCATTTTTCTTTATGGGATGTCTTATAATAACATATTGTAATGCAGAACTAAATACTGTGCTAATTAGCCAGTATAACACAAGCCCCGCCGGTAGGTTATAAAAGATAAAGCCAAACATTACAGGCATCATAATACCCATTATCCTTTGTTGTTCTGTTTGCTCTTTTATTCCAGCGCCTGAAAGCCTCTGCTGAAAAAACATAGCCAAGACCATTAGTATTGGTAAAAGGTTCAATGAATCGCCGATGATTGGCAGTTTAAAATTTAATTTAAAGACTGCATCCGGACCAGAGAGGTCTTTAATCCACAAAAAACCCTGAGATTTTAGCTCTATTGAACGCATAAATGTCTGATACAAGGCAAAGAATATAGGCATCTGTAATAACATTGGAATGCACCCCCCAAATGGGTTCACCTTATGTCTTTTATAAAGCTCCATCAACTCTTTATTGAGCCTCTGTGGATTATCTTTAAGCTCCTCTCTGAGTTTATTTATCTGAGGCTGTATGGCCTGTAGTTCTTTGATAGACTTAAAGGACTTTAGAGTCAAAGGAAAAAGAAATAGATTTATAATGAGACTCAGGAATATTATTGAGACACCATAATTTTTGAATATCTTATAAAAAAAATTTAATATTGTCAATAGGATTTGCGCGATGCTGGTAAAGACCCCAAAACTCAAAGACTTTTCAATCCCATATCCAAATCTCTTCAATGCAGTCAGGCTGTTTGGCCCTGCATATAAAAGATATATATGTTTTATCTCCTGGTCTGGCATTAATGTAAAGACCTGTGTCTTTAGAAAGACTTTGTTGCTGAAGGAATCTCCTAAGATTTCAATGCTAGCAACAGGCACATCCTTTGGCTTTGCAATCAAGGAATAGAACCTGTCTCTTGTTGCAACCCACTCAAGGTCTTTTTGATATAACTCTTTGTAATTACGTAACTTATAAGAAGGGAACCTTGTAATCTTTTCTGGATTCGCAATATCAATCTCAAAAAATCCTCTATGCGTTTTGTCATCTAAAAACTGAGTACCTAAATTGATTTTATATTGCAGGTCTATTGTTTTGTCCTTTAAATTTTTAAAACTTATCTCTGCTAATATGCCCAATCTATCATCTAATAGAGAAAATCTCTTTTCAATCCCGAGCCCATCGAGCAGTCTCGATAAAACTATCTCGCCATTTACTCTATTAATTTTAAAATCAATGAAACTTGCCTCTTTTATTGAATCCGTATTTAAAAAAAAGAGCCCTTTTTCAAATTCTGCGCCCTTTAATATAAAAGCGCTGCCAAATGACTCATCTTTCAAAAGAACCTCTTCGATTGAGCCACCGATATTATTTACCAATATCCTGAGGTGTTCGTTTTCGAGAATCCCCCTGGTCGGTTCAATCTTTAAAGGGGGGGCCATTTCTATTTCTTGCCCCATTTCTTGAATAGGAATGGGTCTTTCTTTAACTTCAAGAGCTGGTTCAAGAACGGGTTCTACTTTTTTAGGATAGAACCTTTCAGTAAAAATGGCGTAAACAAACATTACCAATATTGAGAGTGTAACAGCGAGTATTATTCTCTTTTCCATGGATAAAATCCGCCAGGGTGAAAGGGGTTGCACAAAAGTATTCTTTTTATGCCGAATAAAAGACCGAGTATCAAGCCCTTGTCTTTTATCGCCTCAATGGTATATTGTGAACAGGTAGGATAAAATCTGCATTTGTATAAGTTTAAGTTAGACAAGTAGTTATGATAAAAGTTAATCAAAGAAATAATAAATTTTTTCAAGCAGACAGAATCCACTTTCTTTTTTGTCTTCTGCGCCTCAATATCGCCCTGCCAGATCTTGTCTTCATCCTGGCACGAAAGCCATGCCTTCTTTTGCGCTTCAGGATAGTAATGGGCCTAAGCGTCTTCTTCATCTTCGACTCTCCAAAATATTTTTTGGAAACCTCATTATAACACAAGAAGAAAATGTGTCAAGATAATAGATTTTACTTGTAAAAGCAATATAGAAATTTCATATTTTAAAGAGCACCTACTAAAGCCTCTGCCTTCTCTTCAAAGTTAAGTAAAGCCGGTAATCTGTATCTCCTCCAAGGATGATCTTTTGGAGGAATGTATTTATTTCTTGGTTTATAAGGCTCTTTTGGTTTTCGTGGCTTTACATCTATGAGTTTGTACTTTAGGGCAAAGCCATTGTAGTTTATATACATTCTACCGTTGAGTCTTTCTTCCACGATAACCTGCTTTGTCCGGATGCCTTCAGGCATATCTAATATCTGATAGAGCTTTTTGCTGTGTCTTACGGTAAAGTCATTCCTTAAGGCCCTTTTTGTCCTTACAGAGAGCGTCTTGTCTAAGTCTATTGTTCCAGGAATCTTTCTGTGCAGATTGGTTGGATTCAAGGGTTCGATACTAAACCTCTGATTGAACTTAGGCAGATATTCTTCTAAGAACTTATTTGCCTGATCTTTGGTCCTGATATTTGCTAGCCGCATTTCCTTTATCAGTCTATCCTGGAATGTCCTTAGGAGCCGTTCAACACGGCCTTTGGCCTGAGGTGAAT
>JBBIOC010000137.1:2755-4219 GCA_037443585.1 Candidatus Omnitrophota bacterium | reverse complement strand
AGGCATGATATCCAGATTATATAGCAGCTCATCTATCAACATTAGATTGGAAGGGGTATTGCTTATAATAAGCGCGCCTGTCCTGTCATCCAGCACAATCTTAGAATCCTTTGGCCATGTCACAGTCTTCTCAAGTATGTCTTTTATAGTCTTTACCTCAGGGGTCGTAGTCGTTGTGCTCTTCTCCTCGCCTATTTTTGTCTGTCCCATTGAAACATTTTCAGAAAACATCCCAACGCCCTGGTTTAAAAGATAGACCCTCGTCTCTATCTCTTCTTTATCCAGCTCTTCTGTTGTAGTCACCCACACCGCGTCCTCTTCTATTCTGTATGTCAGGCCCTGGCTTTTAAGTATATACTTCAAAACCTCTTCAAGCGGCATATCCTTAAGTCTAATAGTAAGCTTCTCCTCTAAACTGACCTCGCTTGAAGGAACGATGTTTACACCTGTTAAATCCTGAAGAAACCCTAACGCATATGCGAGGTCTACCTCTTTAAAATCCACAGATACTGGTGTCTTTAATTTTTTCCTTATCTCAGGTATCTTTACTAATGTTGTTATCTCTTTGGAATCCATGGTTCCAATCTTCTCCTCAGGTATAACCTGCCTTTTTGCAACCTCAAGGAGCATCAATTCCTCATTTATCTCTCTCTCCCTCTTAAGGTCTTCCTCTTTTCTCTTTATAAGCAGTTTTGAATGCTCTAAATAAGACCTCGCATTCTTAGCAATCTTTGAATCAGGGGCTGTCTCAATAACCTTTTTAAACTCCATTATTGCTAGGGGGAAATTGCCTTCCTTGTAATACTGTAGACCTTGATTAAAAGTCCTTCTTAACTCCTCCTCAACAGCCTTCTTCTTCTCAGACTCTAATGCCTCTAGTGCCTTCTTTTCCTGCAGGGCCTCCCTTTTTGACTCAATAATAGCCTGTTCGACCGACTTCATTATTTCATCTTCAGGGATCTCTTCAATTTTTGCGAATGCATCCAAATCTAATAATAAACTAAAGCCTAATATACAAATTATCAAAAAACACTCCTTGACACCGCAAAAGCGCAAAAACCCGCAAAGACGCAAAAAAAAGAGCGATGAGAAAATTTTGCGTTTTTGCGGTAATTTTGCGATTTTGCGGTGTAAATTATTGCTCACGGCTACTTCTCTTCTCTCATCTCTAAAACAATATCCTCAGCGCCTTGCTTCTTTAAAATGACCTTGTCTTGATTTATCTGGACTGTGTATTCCCCTATTCTATCACCATCTTTTACAAAGAAACTCTTCCCAGTAATCTGGTCCTCTATTATTACTGTCTGAAGAGTCCCCATCTGTACCTTGCCTTTATATACAAAAATGACTTTTTTAGGCTCTTCAATTACTGGCTTAGCCACCTCCACTATCTTTTTAGGAAGGCCTTCAGGGGCCACCCTAAAAAAGGGACTTTTTTTAATCAGTCCTTCGTACATCTTAGAG
>JBBIOC010000137.1:0-2739 GCA_037443585.1 Candidatus Omnitrophota bacterium | reverse complement strand
TAAAAATGGCAAGTTCGCTCTCTCTGCTGGGCCCTAAAACCTTCTTAACCTTTGCTTGAGCGGATTCAATATCTCTCATCAGCTCATCTGCTTCGCCCTTTTTGCCTGTTCGGGTGGATATGCCAACTCCAAGACCAGCTAAAAATACTAACAATAGAACCCAGAATGCTATTTTTTCCTTCATCATATTGCCTCGTAAAAAAATCTTAAACGCGGATTTTCGCGGATTTCACGCGGATAGTCGCGGATATTCCCGGTAATAATCCGCGTAAATCCGCGTGCAATCCGCGTGTATCCGCGTCAAAAATTAGTTCTTCCATTTACCCCTCAAACATAAAACTGCTCAAAATCAGATTTGTCTCTATCAGCCCCGCCTCCTCATCACTCTTGACATGCATCTCTGTGACTGCAATAACAGGAGAGCTCTCCCTTAATTTTATTAGGAATTTAATAAAGACAGAGGTATTGCATCTAAGGCCTATCTGCACTGGCACCTCTTTTAAAAATAACTTGCCAGTCTTTGGGTCTATATGGTCAATAGGTTTTAAAGGCTTTAAAGAAGAAACCGCGTCTGTGCCTTCAGTTAAAAGGGTATCGCAGGCTAGCTCAACCATCTCTAATTGCCTTAATAGTATTGGGACAAGGGCCTCCTTTGGAAGCGATTCGCTGAATCCTAAGTTCTCAGGGACCTTGATGCCTTTTTCACTGGACAGACCGCCAATCCTTTTAGACAGCTCATGCAGCCTCTCTGTGAAATAAAGCCCTGCCTCTGCAGAATCCTCAGGCATATTGCTAACCTCGGCATAAATAAAATTTTTAAACTTTAAAAATTCTTCTTCAAGTTTTTTATTTTCAGTATCTAATTTAAAAAAGTATTCTTTTGATGGTATTGTGCCGCTCTCTCTTATAAATCTTTTCACATCTTTAAGTCTCTTTTCCAACTCCTCATCCAGAAGGCTCCTCCCTTCTTTTAGAAATGGATTTATAACAAGAAAGTAGAGCGCCCCAAGGATTAAAAGTATAAAGATTCCCTGTTTTAGAAAAACGTTCTTTGTTTGTACCTTAGCCATCATTCCTTGGGCCTCTCTATCTCCATACTAATAGAAAACTTCACTATCTCTTCCCCGCCTGTGCCCCCCACCTCCACAGAAGAAGATATGGGCTTGACCTCCTTAAAATATTCAGAGGATTTTAGGGAAGAGATGAAGCTATTCACCGCAGAATAAGATAAGGCCTTACCACTAATATCGAGTTTCCCAGGCTCATTCTTCTCCAAGGTCAGAACAGAAGAGACATCTGTAATCCAGATATCTTTAGAGAGTTTGAGATTCAATTCATTAAGTATGTCCAAGAGAAAACCCTTTTTTTGACCAATGTCCAAAAGGGTATCTATCTTCGCCTGAAGCGCCTCATTTGCTTCTTTCAATTTTACAATCCTTGGTTGATATGAACGATACAATTCCACCAGCTCCTCAATTTTTTTAAGTTTAATTTTTTTAAGCCTGTAATCCTCACGAATAAAGAATGCTAAAGTCCCAAGTATTGCCAGCACCAGGACTATCGAAAGTGCAGAATAGAGCCTTTTCTCTAATGAAATTCTTTTTTCGAGCAAAAACTGCTTTAAGAAATTTACCTCAATTGGACATCCTGTAATCCCTCTGAGTCCAAGCCCTATTGCATGTGCGTATAATGGCTTTGAAGTCTCTCTCTGAACCTCTGAAAGGACCCCTTTAGAGATCTGGAGTTTTCTAAAAGGGTCTATCTGTCTTACTTTTGTATTGAGCCTCTTTGTCAAAAGAGCTCCCAAGCCCTCTGTAACAGCCCCGCCACCAAAGAGTAAGACCTGGTCTATCTTTCTCTCCTGAGTTACTACCTCCTGTTGAGGAACGGCTACCTCCTTCTGAAGATGATAGTATTCTATGGAGCGTTCCAATTCTAAAACCAACTCTTCTAAGCCTTGTCCGCCTGCCTCTTTAATCCTCTCCCCGGCCAAAGGAAAACTCCTCGTCCATAGGTCCATCTTATGGATAATAACAAAATTTGTGGCTTTAAGGCCTATATCAATCAGACCTGTGACCTGATTCGAGTCATAATCCTCATTAAAAAAAGCGCAATTATATAGACAAAGAGGCGCTACATCTATTATCTCGACTGAAAGTCTTAGCCTCGTCAGTATATTTATCTGTTCCTCTATCAGGTCTTTCTTTATAGCCACAATAACTGCCTTCTGCCTCTCTTTCTGGGTTCTGTCTATCAATGACCAATCCCAGTGTACTTCATTGAATGAAAACGGGATTTGATTCTGCGCCTCAAATCTCATTGTTGTTTTGAGCCTTTCCTCTTTTGTGGGCAAGACCTTGACAAATCTCAGAAAAACAGACTGCCCAGTAGCAGAGATATTTACTATTCTATTTTTAATCTTCTGTTCAAGGAATAATTCATTTATAGTCTGCTCAATAAGTTTAGCCCTGTCAATCTTAATGTCCTTTGGAATCTCCTTTTGGCCCATCCTGGTAAGGATGATATTCTCTCCTGAGCGCTTCAATTCTACAAACTTGATTGAATCAGACCCTATATCAAGCCCGATTGTGGTATTTCTAAACCTTGCCACAGTGCCTCCTTTAAACAATGAACCATGAACTATGAACCAAGAACTAAATCTACCGGGCCCTGCCCATTATTCTCTTCAATTCTTTGATCTCAGAGGCTGTGTACTCTCGCCAGCCATTTAAGGCATTT
>JBBIOC010000136.1:0-4234 GCA_037443585.1 Candidatus Omnitrophota bacterium | reverse complement strand
TTGGTTATTATACTGACGATAAGGGCACACTCGTTGCAAGCTGGGTTGATTTGATTCTTCCGGAAGAGACCCCGGCTGCACCAGAGGCTCCAGTAGCCCCATCACCTGAATCAACTCCAGAAAAAATAGAGGGAGGCGCTCAATAGAAAACAGATTAGAAAATAAAGTAGAGGTTAAGTTAGAGAATGAAGTAGAGAGTAAACTTTTTTCTCTCGTCCCTACCAAGGTTTTCTTTACAAAAGGCGTGGGTTCACACAGAGATGAACTCAGGTCTTTTGAGCTCGCTCTCCGAGACGCTGGTATTGAGAAATGTAATCTTGTCCATGTCTCAAGTATCCTGCCCCCAGGTTGCAGAATCGTCCCCAGAGGCGAAGGCATAAAGGAACTCAAACCCGGAATGATAACCTATTGTGTGCTTGCCAGGTGTAGCTCTAATGAACCCCGAAGACTTATAGCTGCCTCTGTGGGTTGTGCGATACCTGCAGGTAACAATATGTATGGATATCTAAGCGAGCATCACGCATATGGTCAGACAGAGAAGGTTGCAGGCGATTACGCAGAGGATTTGGCAGCTGCTATGTTGGCCTCAACATTAGGCTTTGCAGACTTTGATGAGTCAAAGAGCTGGGATGAAATCAAAGAGGTCTATCAGGTGAGCGACAAGATTGTCAAGACAATGAATATAACCCAGTCGACTATCATTGATTCAGAAGGTGGATTCTCCACTGTTGTTGCTGCAGCAGTATTTCTTTTTTAATCCCTCTCACCACACTTATAATCTATGAAATATTATCCTGCCTTTTTAAATCTTAAAAATAAAAGTTGTGTTGTAATTGGCGGTGGAAAGGTTGCTGAGAGAAAGATTCTTATACTTCTTAAATCAGGGGCAAGGCTTACAGTTATAAGCCCTTCAATAACTATAAAAATAAAAAAGATAGTCAAGGCAAAGAGGATTAAATTTATAAAGGAAAGATTTAGAAGCTCATACCTTAAGGATGCATTTTTAGTTATTGGCGCAACTGATGACAGAAAGACCAATAGAGAAATCTCTGAATATTGCAGGAAGAGGGGCATCCTAATAAATATAGTTGACTCGCCAGGATTTTCAAATTTTATATGTCCTGCTATATTAGCTCGCAAAGATTTGATTATAGCCATCTCAACAAGCGGTTTAAATCCTGCCTTGGCAAAGCAAATTCGCAAAGACCTTGAAAAATTTTTTTCAAAAAGAAGATATGAAGCCTCCTTATAAAAAGCTTGGAAAGGTATATCTCGTCGGTGCTGGACCAGGGGACAGCGGACTTTTGACCTTAAAAGGATTGGGCTGTCTAAAGAAGGCAGATGTTATCATCTATGACCGCTTAGCAAAATCCGTTATAAAATTTGCAAATAAGACCGCAGAGCTAATATATGTTGGAAAGTCAGATAGAGTAGATTCAATCTCTCAAGTAGAGATAAATAGGCTTTTATTAAAGTGGGCGAGGGAGAAAGATTTTATTGTGCGTTTAAAGGGAGGTGACCCATTTATATTTGGCCGCGGTGCTGAAGAGGCGCTATTTCTTTATAAGAATAAGATACCTTTTGAGGTTGTGCCTGGGGTGAGTTCTGTGTTTTCAGTTCCTGCTTATAGCGGGATACCCCTCACGCACAGGGATTATAGCTCAACTGTTAAGATTATAACTGGCCATGAAGCAAAAGGTAAAAAATTTTCAAATATTGATTGGCGGTTGCTTGCTAAAGATAGAGGAACTTTAGTATTTCTAATGGCTGCAAAGAGGATAGATTTTATTCTAAAGAAGCTCTTAAGGTTTGGTATGAAAGAGACTAGGCCAGTTGCAATAATTATGAATGGGACAATGCCGAATCAAAGAACTATAGTCAGGAGACTAAAAGATATTTTAGAAATGAAGGAGAAAGTCACACCTCCAGCGGTCCTGGTAATCGGGGAGGTTGTAGATTTAAGAAGGAGCCTTAGATGGTTTAAAGAAAAGCCCCTTTTTAAAAAAAGGATTCTAATCACAAGGCCTGCTTATCAGGCAGAGGAATTTGAGAATCTCTTAAAAGACCTTGGGGCAGAGATTATAAGGTTTCCCACTATTAGGCTCTCGCCAATAAAAGATTCTAGAAGAATTAGAGAGGCAATCGAGGGTTTAGGGGGTTTCGACTGTCTAATCTTTACAAGCGCAAACGGGGTAAGAATATTTTTTAAAAATATTAAGAAGAAAATTCATCTTTCTAAGATTAAAGACAAAAAGATTTGCGCGATAGGGCCAAAGACTGCCAGGGAGCTCAAAAGAAAAGGACTAAATGTCAGCCTTATGCCTAAAATTTTTACACAAGAGGGGATTTTGGAGATTTTTAAAAAAATAAGAAGAGGTATTAAAAAGATTCTATTGATAAACTCAAAACTCTCAAGGCCTGTTTTGGAAAAAGGCCTAAAGAAATTGGGATTAGAGGTGGATGCCGTCCCGATTTATGAAACGAAGATTCCAGGAGGGATGAAAAAGATAAAACAAAGAATAGACTTTATAACCTTTACAAGCCCATCAACTGTTAGGAATTTTCTTAGAATGCAGACCAAAGATGTTTTAAAGAGACTATTAAAAGAGGCTAAGGTTGCTTCAATAGGGCCTGTTACTTCAAAGGCTCTAAGGGATTTAGGGATAGAGGTCAGTATAGAGGCTAAAGAACATACAATAGAAGGGTTGGCAAAGTCTATATGCGACTCTTAAAGATTCTATTTTTAAGTCTTGCATTATCTATCTTCATTGGCTGTGAGAATAAAAGAATTATAAAAGAATCCCGGATTTTAATGGATACGTTTGCAGAGATAAAATGTGTTTCAACTAGGGGTGAAGATGAGGCGATAGATTCAGCCTTTAAAGAGATGGAGCGCATTGAAAGAGTTTTTAGTAAGTTTAAAGAAGATAGCGAGGTCTCAAAGATAAATAATATTGCTGGGAGGCAGATTGTAAAAGTTGAGAATGAAGTGTTTAAACTCATTGAGGATTCAATCCGATATAGCGAAATGAGTGATGGCTCCTTTGATATAACTATCGCACCTCTGATGGAGGTCTGGGGTTTTGTAAAGAAAGAAGCGCGCCTGCCTAAAGATTCAGAGTTAAAAGAAGTCCTGCCATTGGTTAATTATAAAAATATTCAATTGGATAGAGAAAACAAATCTATAGGTTTTAGACAATCAGCCGTAAAGATAGACCTTGGCGGCATAGCAAAGGGTTATGCAGTGGATAGGGCAAAAGAGGTTCTTAAGCAAAATGGGATAAATTCTGCGCTTATTAATTTAGGTGGAAATATATATGCATTCGGCAACCCTCCGGGTAGGGATTTCTGGAGGATTGGAATCCAGCACCCTAAAGAAAGGGATAGGATTTTTTTAACCTTAAAACTTAAAGATAAAGGGGTTAGCACTTCTGGAAACTATGAGAGATTTTTTGAGCTGAATGGTAAAAGATACTGTCATATTATAAATCCTAAGACTGGCATGCCTGTTGAATGGGTCTTAAGTGTAACAGTCATAGCTGATACAGCAGAGGAGGCAGATGCTTTATCTACAGCCATATTTGTGATGGGCTGGGAAAAGGGATTTGAAATGATTGATAGACTAAAAGGTATATCAGCAATGGTTATCTTAGAAGATAGAGTGTCAAAAGAAGGTCTTAAGGTTAAATATTCTAAAGACTTCCAAGGTTTTATTTTGTAAATCCTTTAATTTAAAATATTTAAAAATAAATACCCACCAAATCTTGACAAATGTTTTAGATAATGATATACTTTATATAGATATTTAAAAAGTTATATAAATTAATTAATTTCTAGAAAAGAGCAAACTTATCGAAAGATAGGGGCGCAAAGCCATGGGTCTAGAAAAGATAGCCAGGTTGCCTAGAAAAGCCTGGCTTTTTTATTATCGCAAAAACGCTAAATTCCGCAAAAACGCAAAGATTTAAAAATTCTCAGGCCCCTGCCTCTTAAGAATAGCACCTCTCAAACCATGGCGGAGGATAAGACTATGGCTTAAAGAGGCAGGCCTGAGTCGTTTAACCTGTAGAGGACATTATGCATGTAGCTGTAGGGGACACTTAAGTGTCCCCTACAGCTTACAAAGATTAGAATGATAGGCTGGCATAACGGCAAAAAAAGAATATTTTTAAGGACAATCTCCCTTCTCACAGTACAGGTCTTTCTACTTACCTCATTTGTCTATCCAGAACCA
>JBBIOC010000135.1:0-4402 GCA_037443585.1 Candidatus Omnitrophota bacterium | reverse complement strand
GATAACGAGTTTAGAAGAAGTGCTGCGGGTGACAGTTGCAGATGAGTAAACCTTGTTCAACCTACGCGGTTGAACAAACGGTTCAACCGCGTAGGTTGAATGGGCCAAGGTTGAATGGGCCAGAATGGGCCAAGGTTGAAAGGGCCAATTATGGCAAAGTCTTTAAAAGACAGGATACTACAAGTCTTGGTTGAGCAGAAACTGATTACTGAAAAGGCGCTTCAGCGGGCGCGAAAACTCCAGGATGACCAAGGGGGGTCTCTCGGGAAGATCCTTGTCCAGGAGGGGTTTATTGCAGAGAAGGATTTGATTATGATTCTCAGCAAAGAACTCAATATCCCACCAATAAATCTATCAAAATATAAGGTGGAAACAGAAGCGGTCAGCCTTGTTCCAGAACGTATTGCGAAGAGATATCGCTTGATACCTATTTGCAAATTGGGCAATACCTTAGTAGTATCGATGGCAGACCCTTTAAATATATTTGCCCTGGATGAATTAAAACTTTTGACAAATTATAATATAGAGCCTGTTTTGAGCTTGGAGGCAGATATATTACAGGCGATTGATAAATATTATGCACCCCAAAGAGAAGAACTCTCAGATTTGGTCAAGGATGAAGAGGTTGAGGAGTTGGAGGTATTTAAACCTGCTACAGATGAGTTGGATATAAGTCAATCTGCGCTTTTGAGCCAGGCCCAGCCAATTATAAAGATTGTAAATTTGATATTAATTGAGGCGTTGAGAAAAAGGGCATCGGATATACATATTGAACCAGAGGAGGCTGACCTCCGTGTAAGGTATAGGATAGATGGGAACCTTCAGGAGGCATTTAGACTCCCAAAGAAAAGTCAGAATGCAATTATTGCGAGGCTGAAGATACTTTCAGGTATGGATATAACAGAGTCGCGCCTGCCCCAGGATGGGAGATTTAAGATAAAGACAGAACAGAAGGAGATAGATTTTAGAGTTTCAATATTGCCAATAACATTTGGCGGGAAGATAGTATTGCGCGCTCTGGATAAGTCAAATCTTTCAATAGGCCTAGACCAGTTAGGTTTTCTTCCAGAATCATTGACTGCATTTAAAGAGGCAATCAAGCGGCCATTTGGCATGCTCCTAATCACAGGGCCAACAGGCAGCGGAAAATCCACAACCCTCTATTCAATCTTAAACCAGCTTAACACTATTGATAAAAATATTATTACAATAGAGGACCCCGTGGAATACCAGGTTGAGGGCATCACGCAGATTCAGGTTCGGCCGGAGATAGGTCTCACCTTTGCAAACGGATTGCGTTCACTTCTGCGGCAGAGCCCCGATGTAATAATGGTTGGCGAGATTCGGGACTCAGAGACTGCTGATATTGCAATAAAGGCCTCTCTTACAGGTCAGCTTGTCTTGAGCACTCTCCATACAAACGATGCCTGTGGCGCGATTACAAGGCTTGTTGATATGGGGTGCGAGCGGTTTTTGATTGCCTCTTCTGTTATCTTAGTTGCTGCCCAGAGGCTTGCGAGAAAGGTCTGCCAGGGATGCAAAGGTAAAGGATGCCAGAAATGCGGAAAGAGCGGATATTATGGTAGGATGGGAATCCTGGAGGTCTTTTTAGTTGACGATAAGGTGAGGCAGATGATAATCGATGAGGCGCCGATTGAAAAGATTAAAGAGTATGCAGTCACAAAAGGTATGAAGACCTTGAGAGAGGATGCAATGACAAAATACAATATGGGGCTGACAACTATGGAAGAGGTAGTGCGTGTGACAGCGGAGGAGTAATTTTTAGGGTACACGAGTGGAGGTTACATAATGTTACGGAAGGTTACAGAAGGTTACGGAAGGTTACAAAAGAGATGGAAGAAACCAGCATATGAGAAACTAAAGTTTTATCAAGATATCTGTGATATAAGAAAGTTTATCTCAGAGATTACAGAAAGATTTTGGCGGACAAATCCTAGGTTAGCTTCTCAGATGCGAGATTCTGCACGCTCAGCCAAACAGAATATAAGAGAAGGATATAAAAAAGGGACTTTAGGAGAATTCATTCACAGTATAAAAATAAGCTTAAGCTCATTAGAAGAATTAAGTGGCGACATCGAAGATTGTAAAGAAGATAATTTAATAAGTCAGGTAGAATTTATTAAGTTTCAGGGCTTATTTCAGAGTGCAACTTATATGTCAGGCCAATATATAAAGGCGTTATATAAGATGGAAAGAGAAGGCACTTGGAAAGTTCCGGGACAGAATCTCCGTAAAAAGTAACCTTAAGCAACATTCCGTAACTTTCCGTAACCTTAAGTAACCTCCATTACTTTTCACCAGATAATATGCCGAATTTTAGATACGTAGCAAAAGAACCCGAAGGCAGGACAGTAAGCGGGGTTTTGGAATATAGTGAGCGAGCGCTCTTAATAGATGCACTCAGAAAAAAGGGGCTCATTATTATCTCTGTCCAGGAGGTCAAGAAAACAAAAGTCCGCTTGGGGCCTTCAAAGGGCATAAAACTTGAAGACCTGGTTGTCTTCTCAAGGCAATTAGCCACTATGGTAGATAGCGGCATACCCTTATTACAGGGACTTGATATACTATGGGACCAGATTGAAAAACCTGTCTTTAAAAAGGTGATTGGCAGGGTCAGGGATGATGTGGAGACAGGCGTGAGTTTTTCAGAGGCACTCTCAAAACACTCAAATATTTTTTCTCATCTATACATAAATATGGTAAAGGCAGGTGAATCCAGTGGTATGCTGGATGATATACTTGACAGACTCGCAGGTTATTTAGAGAAGGCAAATGCCCTCCAGAGGAAGGTGCGCTCAAGTCTCATATATCCTGCAGTTGTAGTAAGTATGGCGGTTTTGATAACATTGGTGCTTCTGTTAAAGGTAATACCGACCTTCAAAGGGATATTTGATATGCTTGGAGGCACACTACCATTACCGACAAGGATTTTGATAGGTATAAGCGACCTTATCAGACATATGTTTATTTATATTGCTGCAGTAATTTTTTTGATAGGTTTCGCATTCGCAAGGTATATAAAGACAGAAAAGGGCAGGGCAAATTTTGATAAAATATTATTGAAGCTACCAATATTTGGACAACTCTTCAGAAAGGTGGCAATAGCAAAATTTACGCGTACACTCTCCACATTGGTTCGAAGCGGCGTCCCAATCTTATTATCCTTAGATATAGTAGGTAAGACATCTGGAAATAAGGTAATAGAGGAAGCTGTTGAGAAGGTGCGCTCAGGGATAAAAGAAGGCGAGAAGATTGCAGAGCCGCTTGGCCGCTCTGGGGTTTTTCCCCCAATGGTCGTGCGTATGATTTATGTAGGCGAAGAGACAGGCGAGCTTGAGAAGATGCTTTCAAAGATTGCAGACTTTTATGATGACCAGGTGGATGCAGCTGTAAGCGGTTTGACATCCCTGATAGAGCCCCTCATAATCTGTTTTTTAGGGATTATAATTGGAGGGATTGTCATTGCGATGTTTCTGCCTATATTTAAGCTGACGGAGATAATCGGCCATTAGATTTGAAAATATCGGATATTTGTGATATACTTTATTTTGGATAAAGGCCTAAGGCTTAGGCAGAAAGGAGGGAAGACTTAATGTTATCCTTAAGAGGTAGAAAGGGTTTTACACTCGTTGAGATAATGATCGTCGTCGCAATTATCTCTTTACTGGCAGCTATTGCAATCCCAAACCTACTTCGGGCAAGGCACAATGCCAATGAGGCAGCCGCTATTGCAGCGCTTAGGACTATAAGCACAGCGTGCGAGAGCTTTCGTGCTGCGCAGACACCACCGACATATCCAGCAAACCTTGCAGCACTATCAGGAGCTACGCCGCCTTATATTGATGCAGCGCTCGCTGGTGCAACGGCTGCAGGGACTGCAAGACAAGGGTATTTCTATACCTACGCCCTTGTCAATGCTAATCAGTATACCTGCACAGCAACTCCAGCTGTTAGCGGTACAACAGGAACCAGGATTTTCTTCGTGAATGAAAGTGGAGTCATAAGATTAAATAGTGCCACGGGTACCGCGATAGAGTAAGGCAGAGAGAGCTCGGAGTGTAAAACTAACCCCGCACTGCAAAACAGTGCGGGGTTTTTTATCCCGCCCTTTGGACATATTTGTCTCGCACAAGTATCAGCGTAACTAACTACTAATGATTTCAAACATATCTTTGAAACTTTATTTTAAAAGCGAGCCGCATCAGTCCAAAGGGCGGGATTTTTATTGACATTTTTCAGAAATTAAGATACATTTGTTACTGATGAGAAGGGAATCAGGCTTTACCCCGCCCTTTTGGCAAATTAGGCTATCACAAAATAAGATGAACTAATTACAGATGAGAATAAAACTTAATTTTCAACCTTTTTATTCAAAGCGATA
>JBBIOC010000134.1:0-4407 GCA_037443585.1 Candidatus Omnitrophota bacterium | reverse complement strand
ATCTTTGGCAGGGGAACGCCTGTGAAATTGGAATATTGGCAGGTGGAACGTTTGTAGACAGATGGGGGATGCACAGATGATCACAGATATTATCGACGACAATCTGTGATCATCTGTATCTTTTAATCTGTGATTATCTGTGCTATAAATTTTTACATTATCAAATGGCTAAAAAAATTACCGGAATAGTAAAATTACATATCCCAGCAGGCCAGGCAAATCCAGCGCCGCCTGTCGGACCTGCCCTTGGACAACGCGGCATAAATATTATGGAGTTTTGCAAGTCTTTCAATGAAAAGACAAAAGGCAAGGAAGGGCTGGTTTTGCCGGCGGTCATTACTGTCTATGAAGATAAGAGTTTTAGCTTTGTTATAAAAAGCCCGCCTTCTTCAGTGCTCCTGAAGCGCGCAGCAGGTGTTGCAAAGGCTTCAGGCGAACCAAATAAGACAAAGGCAGGCAAGGTTACCAAACTTCAGATTAAGGAGATAGCTCAGACGAAGCTTAAAGATTTAAATACTCAAGACCTGGAATCAGCAATAAAGACTATCGAAGGAACTGCCCGAAGTATGGGCATTGATATAGCGGAGGAATAGATGAAGAATGACTTTTTTGTATTGATAAACAAGTTTTTTAAAAAACTATATTCGCTTACGCAAGAAGAAAATTCTTTAAACTATAATGAAGATGAGCAAAAGGACGAAGGCGATTTCAAGTCTGGTAGATAAGAATAAGACCTACTCATTAGATGAGGCGGTTGCTATATTAAAGAAAGCGCCGCCTGTTAAATTCAATGAGTCGGTTGATATCTCTTTTAAACTGAACGTAGACCACAAACAGTCAGATCAGATGGTTAGAGGAACTGTGGTCTTACCCAATGGCACTGGCAAGAATGTTAAGGTTTTGGTCTTCTGTAAGGGCGAAGCTTCTCAGGGAGCAAAAGAGGCAGGTGCTGACTATGTTGGAGCAGAGGAGCTTATAAATAAGGTTAATTCAGGATGGATCGATTTTGATGTAGTTATAAGCTCTCCTGAAATGATGAAGGATGTAGGAAGGCTTGGAAAGATCTTAGGGCCAAGGGGTCTTATGCCAAACCCAAAGATCGGCACAGTTACTAATGATTTAAAAAAAGCGGTTACAGAAGCTAAGGCAGGGAGGATTGAGTTTAAGATAGACAAGCAGGGCAATATAAATGCAAGTTTAGGCAAGCTCTCTTTTAAAGAGAATCAGATTTGTGAGAATGCCTTGAGTTTAATTGAATCCGTAAACCGTGCCAGGCCGCAGACTGTCAAAGGCAGATTTGTAAAGAGTATTTATATCTCGAGCACAATGGGTCCTGGATTGAAACTGGATCTGGCGAGAATAGGGGTCAATTGAGTGGAGGTTACAGAATGTTACGGAAGGTTTCGGAAGGTTACGGAAGGTTGCATAAAAAAAGTAACCTTCCGTAACATTAAGTAACATTCCGAAACCTTAAGTAACCTCCACCAATTTTCAGGGATTAAATATATGGCTAAAATAAGCAGACAATGCAAAGAATTGATGGTAAAAGAGGTCAGCCAGAGACTTTCTAAGGCAAAGGCAATAATCCTTACTTCCTATAAGGGGCTTACCAACCAGGATATCGCCGAGCTCAGAGGAAAGCTAAAGACTATAACCTCTAACTATCTAATAGTAAAGAATTCTATTGCAAGACTTGCTTTAGGGCTTAAAGAGTTTAAAGAAATAGAGGCACTTATAGACGGTCCTATAGGAATAGTTCATAATGGAAAAGACCCCTGTCAGGTTTCCAGGATATTGGTTGAATTTTCTCGTTCGCACGAAGCACTAATAATAAAAGGCGGTCTTTTAGATAATACCTCCTTGACAAAGCAGGATATTATTGTATTAGCGAGTCTGCCGCCGAGGGAGGTGCTTTTAACAAAAATAGCAGTTGGCCTGAATTCACCAATTGTGCGTCTAGTAAATGTGTTACAGGCAAATATCAGAAACCTTGTGAGTGTTTTGGATTTGGTCAGGAAAAAGAAAGAGAACGAAGGCTAACCTGGTTAGAATTTGCCAGATTAGATACAAAAAAGAAAAATTTAGCTTTGTAATCTGGCAAATCTAACCAGGTTAGAAAAGGGGGCAAGATGGCAGAAAAAAAGATTGAGGATTTAATCGGAACAATCGAGCAGATGAGCGTGCTTGAACTTTCTAGTCTGGTCAAGGCCCTTGAGGAGAAATTTGGGGTTACTGCACAGGTTGCGCCTGTTATGGCAGCTCCAGGAGCAGCAGTTGGTTCAGCAGCAGCTCAGGCTGCACCTGTTGAAGAGAAGGCCACCTTTACAGTTGTTCTCGCATCTGCAGGAGACAAAAAGATACAGGTAATCAAGGAAATAAGGGCTATTACAAACCTTGGTTTGAAAGAGGCAAAGGATTTGGTTGAAGGCGCACCAAAGACAATTAAGGAAGGTGTATCCAAGGAAGAGGCTGAGCAGATCAAGACAAAATTAGAAGCACAGGGCGCGAAGGTGGAATTGAAATAAGCAAAAAAATTGAATTTTTAAACGCGGATTTCCGCGGATTGCACGCGGATGTTCGCGGATATTTTCAACGGTAAATCCGCGTGTAATCCGCGTGTATCCGCGTCAAAAAAGGCTTTTTTAGGAGTATATATGCTAAAACGACGCAGTTTCTCAAAATTAAAAGAGGTTGTCGACATACCTTACCTTTTAGACATACAGAGACACTCTTTTGAAGATTTTATACAAATGGATGTGCCCAAGACTAAACGGAAGGATAATGGCCTTCAAGGGGTTTTATTAGAGATATTTCCAATAGAAAGTTTTGATGGCAAATATAGATTGGAATTCTTAGAATACAGCCTTGGAAAGCCAAAGTATGAAGTGATAGAGTGCCAGAAGAGGGGCTTGACATATTCCAGTCCGCTCAAAATCAAGGTGAGGCTTAAGACACAGAAGGATATAAAAGAGCAGGAAGTATATTTAGGCGACCTTCCCATTATGACTGAAGCAGGTTCATTTATAATCAATGGAGACGAAAGGGTGGTGGTCAGTCAGATGCACCGTTCTCCAGGCGTCTCTTTTGGCCTAACAATACATTCTAGTGGAAAAAGACTCTACTCTGGCAGAGTTATTCCATCTCGTGGTGCATGGATGGAGTTTGAGTTTGATATAAATGACATCCTATATGTCTTTATTGATAGACGCAAAAAAGTACTAGCCACTACTTTATTGAAAGCCTTAGGGTACGCAAAGAATGAAGATATTATGAAATTATTTACAGGCGTTGAGAGAGTTAGGCCATCGAGGAAGGCCTCGCTTCTAAAATTGGTCGGCAGAAGAATTGCCAAAGATATAAAAAATCCAGAGACGCAAGAGTTGATTATACAGAGCGGTTTACAATTAACAGCAGAACTTGCAGAAAAGACCTGGGAGGCTGGGGTAAGGCAGGTTGAACTTTATAGAGACGTCGTCCCTGAGATAGCAAATACGCTTGAGAGAGACCACAATAATACACAGGAGGACGCCTTACTTGATATTTATAAGAAGTTAAGGCCGGGCGACCCATTAAACTTAGAGAGCGCCAAAGCACTCATTGAAAGACTCTATTTTGATAAAAAGCGATATGATTTGGGCCGCGTTGGCAGATATATAATGAATAGAAAACTTGGCAAGGATATATCTTTGGATAAGAGAACCCTCGATAATGAGACGATAATTGATGTAATAAGATACCTTATTGATTTAAAGAATGGAGAAGGCGAGGTCGATGATATAGACCATTTGGGCAACAGGCGCGTTAGAACTGTAGGGGAGTTGCTCGCTGAACAATTTAGAATAGGGTTGACCCGAATGGAGCGCTCCTGCAAAGAACGTATGGCTATATATGATGTAGATACAATGCTGCCGTATAGTCTGATAAATTCAAAACTTATCCACAGTGTAATAAAAGACTTTTTTGGCCGCAGCCAGCTTTCTCAATTTATGGACCAGACAAACCCTCTGGCAGAGATGACCCATAAGAGACGCTTGAGCGCCCTTGGTCCAGGAGGGCTTTCAAGGGAGCGCGCAGGCTTTGAGGTCAGGGATGTGCACCATTCGCATTATGGCAGAATCTGTCCTATAGAGACGCCTGAAGGCCCTAATATAGGTCTCATATCTTCTTTAAGTACATATGCGAGGGTGAATGAATTCGGTTTTTTAGAGACACCTTATAGGAAAGTTGTAAACGGTAGGGTGACTGACAGGATAGAATATCTGACTGCTGACTTAGAAGACAAGGTCAGGGTCGCTCAGGCAAATGCGCGTATAGATAAAGATGGCAATTTTTTAGATGAAAGGGTCTCATGCAGGTTTAAAGGAGATTTCCCGCTCCTTTCGCCTAATGAAATTGATTATATGGATG
>JBBIOC010000133.1:0-4458 GCA_037443585.1 Candidatus Omnitrophota bacterium | reverse complement strand
CTTATCAATATTAAAATTATTGGTCCCAAAATTAGCAGGATTCTATTTACCTTTCTTAAGGGCGGAAGGAGATTATAGAATATATTCTCCGGGATTGCCATATGTTGCATTACTATAAAATATATGAGATAGTATAACGAAGCTGAGATTATTATCAGAGGTAAAATTACCCACTTTAAGAAAAGTCCTATTTGAAACCTCGTATTGATAAGATATCTTCTTCGCCTTATCATAAGCTGCCCTTACCTTTTATAATCAATCACAATCTCATCAAAGTATGACTCAGCACTGCTGTTAGTTGTATCAGCATCGCACATAAGTGCAATTGCCCCAACCTTCTGTCTGGGCTTCTTTCTAAATGCCTTGATATAGTCTTTTATAATATTACGTTTCTCAACAGCCCAGCCATTCATATTCATCCGGGCATTATCGCCGCTTTCAATTACTACTATCTTTATATTTGATGTAGGCCCATTTAATATTCTGCCTTTCGGGATAAATTCATCCCAGGTATATTCAAGGAACTTAGAGGTTCCGAATGAAATCCCTGGAAAGATAACATAAAGTCTCGCTGGAAAATCATCTGCCTCTGCAGAGGTTGATTTCTTTGCAGGAAATTCTGCCACCTTCCACTTCCAGCTCAATATAGGATAGTCTGTTGGATTAAAAGGGACTCTTTTGAAAATAGCAGAGCAGGCAGAGCGGCTCTTTGCATGTAAAAATGCCTGGTCTCCGCCTTTCTCAATCCGGTAAGAGACCTTCCCCTTTAATATCTTCTCCTCCCAGGCCTTTAACTCATCTTCGTTTGAAAATGAAAATTGTTGAAAGGGCGTGATTCTGATTGCAGCTACTACCAATGTGGCAAGCAAAAAGAAAAGAAATAAAGATAATAAAATTTTCTTACAATTCATAGAGTATTATTTCCCTTCAACTGGCTTGAGGCCAACCTTATGAGCAATCTCATAGAATTCTTCTCTCTTTAACTCATCGAGGGTCTTTTGCTTTTTGTCCAATTGTTCATTAAATTTAACAGCCTTCTCCTGTAAAACCTTATGCGTATTCTTGGAACCTCCGAAGAGATAAAAATTTTTGCCCCTCGTGATACGGGTATGGCCATCATCACAATCAAAACCAAAACCTAAAAGCACGCTTCTTTCAGCCTTCTTCATTCTATATTCCTCTCAAGGCAGCTAAAACACCTCTGTGATAAAGCTCTATTCTATAATCTACTATAGGACCATATCTTTCCCTGTATACCTTTAGGATATTCACTGTCACCTTGTGCCAGCCCTTTTTGATATTGCTTAAGCCGCCGCTTGAAAATACAATATTTTCACCTCTATCAAACCTGCAATATATCCTAAAAATTATTCCGTCAGTCCACTCCTCTTTCGTCTGGTAATTTATTGTAAAGGTATAGCCTTTGGAGCTCCTGATTTTGTTTGCGCCTTCAATGGAAACAGGCTCAGCATCTACAAACCCTGAAAAGAAAAAGAATAAAATTATAAAAAGAAAAAATTTGACTTTCACAGAGAGATTATAACTTAACTCCTTTAAAAAATCAAGAAAATCTTGCCCCTTGTATTAGCAAGATGACTTAAGAGATTTTTCTTGATTACAGAGATTTCTTGCTCATAGAATGTGCAATTAGAGATTACAGTGATTATTTAACAAAGTTTTAATCTCTGTAATCTTATCTTTAATCACTGTAATCACTTATATTTAATTTCCTTGTAGATCAAGGGATAATCTCTATCTGTGATGGGTCATAGACTATAATCTCTGGTGAACCCTTATATTCCTTAATTAGCCCGAAAATTCTGACCTTTTTATTTCTATAATAATCTTCAAGAGAAAAGAGCCCTTTTTTTAAAAAGGCAGGAAAATTATTTTTAAAGATTACAACCTTAAAACTATTTTTATAAGTTTTACTGAAATTCAATATCAATATCTTCTTACTCGAATAAACATTTTTAACCTTGCCCTCCACCACCTTAAACCTTCCAATAAAATCCTTTGCCTCTCTATAGGAAATCACCTTTTCTTCTAAATCTCCCCAGAACCCTTTCTTCTGCTGTCTCGCCTGTTTTTGTGCTTCGATAAATTTTTCTACATAACAAACATTTGGTGGTAAGGTATAGAGCATAGCATAGCCTTCCTTAAGCATCTCTAAATTTATAAACCTTTCGCCTTCGTATACGTCCGCCTTCGCTAAAGTGCTTTTGCCTTTAGCTTCGGCGGACAGTCCACCGAAGCCCTTACCATCGTCTGCTTCTGAAGGGCGAAGGTGGACGTATGCAAGGAGTCTGTCATATCTATCCTTCTTTACAATATCAAATTCAAGTCTAACCTGTTTATTCTCTACAAGGCTCCTATTGAATTCCTTTGCTTCCAGAGCATAGGGTTGGGGATTATAAATCCATTTTCCTTCAATCTTTTTTCTAATCTCTGGGGTATCAATGCCAATATACCGAACTATTCTTTTATCTGCTAATTCTATCGTATCCCCATCTATAACGCGTTTTACTAGGACTGCTTC
Source organism: Candidatus Omnitrophota bacterium (assembly GCA_037443585.1). Taxonomy (GTDB): domain Bacteria; phylum Omnitrophota; class Gorgyraeia; order Gorgyraeales; family JBBIOC01; genus JBBIOC01. Next base: position 1,919 of record JBBIOC010000133.1, on the reverse strand, counting down.
TTCACTCTTTTTCCTTTCTATGCAGCCGCCTGTTATAAAACTTGAAATTAAAAATGATATTAAAATTCTTTTCATAAAATCCTTTCTATTTTATAGATTTGGAGGCTTGGCGCAGCTGTCCACAGCTCGCATCTATATCCCTTCCTTTTGAATGCCTCAATGTTGTCTTTACCCCTTGTTTGTTAAGGGCAGCGCAAAAATCATATATCTTTTTTAAGGGGGTTGGATTAAATTTAAATTCTGGTATGGGGTTCAAAGGGATTAGATTTACCTTACAATTCAAACCCTTTAATAGTCTTACCAGATTTGCTATATCCACCCTTCTATCATTCATCCCCTCTATCATAATGTACTCAAAGGTTACCTGGCGACCTGTCTCTGATATAAACCTTCTACAGACATCTATCAAAATTGAAAGAGGAAATTTTTTATTTTCAGGCATCAGCTCTGAACGAACCTTATCTTCGGACGAGTGCAAAGAGACAGCTAGTTCTACCTGGAGGTTTTCTTTAGAAAGCCTTTCTATCCCTGGGATTATGCCGCAAGTCGATACAGTAAACTTCCGAGCGCCGATATTCAAAGCAGCATATGAATTCAATATCCGTATCGCTTTTATGGTATTTTCATAATTGTCAAGAGGTTCGCCTATGCCCATAAAAACAATATTTGTTATCCTCTTATCTGAGGTATCTTTCTTTATCTTTAAGGTCTGTTCAATCAGCTCCTCAGTCCTCAGGTTTCTAATAAATCCCCCTTTTGTACTGGCACAGAACCTGCAACCAAATCTGCACCCTACCTGAGTAGAGAGGCATACTGTCAGCCTATCCTTAGCCGGGATTGAGACTGCTTCTATAAACTCCCCATCTTCTAATCTAAATAAATATTTCCTTGTTCCATCTTTAGAAAATTTTTTATTATCTATACTCAAAGAACTAATCAAAAATTTTTCAGAAAGGCCCTTTCTCAAAATGTGAGGCAAATTTACCATAGAAGAAAAGTCCTCGCTATCTTTTTTATAAATCCAATCAAAAACTTGCCTTGCGCGATAAGGCTCGGATTTAAAAAAACCTTTGAGCATCTCTCTAAGCTCTTCTTCCAATATAGATGTCAGATATATTTTTTTAACCTTCCCTATCATTCTTTAAAATATTGGTCTTATGCCAAGCATACTATAAAACATATCGATACTTTTAATCTTATCTACTCTTCGGACCTCTCTACGTCTGGGCAAAAACAAAATCCCGACCAAAAGTCTCATAAGTCCTGAGATTAAAAAGATGGTCAATATCTTAGAGCCTGATATCCCCGGCAAGGCCTTGACAAGATAACCGCCTATCAATGCCCCTGAGGATACGGCCGCGCTATTTATTACATTAAAGTATGAGATACACCTTGTCCGCTTCTCTGGAGAGACTGCGTCAAATATGAAATTTGAAGCACAGAGATTAAAACCCGCCCAGAAGAAACCAGCAAAGACTTGAATAAGGATTAGGTAATAAACACTTTTAGAAAAGAGCCATAACACAGGAACAAATGGTATAAATCTGGAAGTTAGTTTTATAACCCTTAGGTTTCCTGCAATATCTGCATGGGCCCCCCAGCGGTCCACGCTCAAAAGAGTAACGACTGTGGCTGTTATAATCACTATGGTATATGTCATATAATTAAAGCCCAATTCTCTCAACATATAGACAGAAAAAAATGGCCCTGAGAGATTGACTGAAAAATTCATTGCGCTGACAAAGACTGTGAATGTCCCAAAGTTGCTCCTCCTAATGTTCTTTATAAAATCTAAGAAGCTAAAGTATGAATCCCTATTTTTAACCCTTTTAGGCTCAAACATCTTGCTTAAAAAATACCAGGAAACAAATCTGGACAGGGCAGCAACTGAAAAGATTATCGTAAAACCTAAAAAGACC
>JBBIOC010000132.1:0-4578 GCA_037443585.1 Candidatus Omnitrophota bacterium | reverse complement strand
TTTTACCTGCTCAGTAAAATCGCGCACCACCCATTTTCTTTGTGGCTGGCAAAGCATTTTCCTTAATATCAAGGTTGCCTTGTCGGCAAAAATATTCTTCATTTCCTTATTTTTTCGCATAATGTTCACCTCTACTTTAATGTTCACTAATTAGTAAACATTGTATAATAAGTGAACATTGGTGTTAAGTCTTTTCTGGACATACCTGTCTTAACCTTATAGAGAGCGCTATCGCCTCGGAACATTTATTACAGCATAGAATATGCCGTTGTACCTGTCTTGACTCTTTTCTCTTAAGTAATCCATCCACAAAACAAGCCAAAGTTTCTTCGTCGGGGCAGGATTGTCTATGTGGTTTGGATAGACTTTCTTTCCAGTGTCTATAAATAAACCTAATGGTATTATCTATTTGCCTTATATTCTTTTTCATAAGATAACAGATTACTTTTTGTGCCGATTCCTTCTCTTCACTTTTTTGCGCTTTTTCTGAAATACAAACTCTATCGGCCAACACAACCTAATACCTCTGAATATTCGTGTCGCCATTTTCTCAAATCTTTCAATATGCCTATCAAATCTGAAAGTGACAATATCCTCCAATCCTCCGCCGCAGGCGTAGATTAAGATCAGCAGAAATTTCTGAATATTTTCTACAACCATTGCGATGGCATAATACCATAGGATAACCGAGATAAATGAAACAAGGAAACTGAATAGCTGATTATTCCTCTGAAGAGTCTTAGTGTTAAATGACGAGAGGAAATCCTCTAAAATACCGATAAGGAATATCTTAACATATTCTAAAACCACATCTTTGTGTCCTCTTCTGCGTCTGCCTTAGAATATCCTCGTTCAATATTTATCATAATGTCCAAGGTAAGAATAATACCAATCTCGCCCAAATATCTCTTCTATCTTTGCAATCGTCTGAGGATCATCTGTAAGCAAATTTATCTCGCAATTCTTTGTAAACCCGTTATGTGTCCAGTTTGTTGAACCAAGAAAGATCTTCTTTCTGTCAAATATGGCAACCTTACGATGCATCTGTGCGGGTTTAGTTACAGGATACCATTTTACTTCTGCACCACGATTTTTTAATTGGTCAACATTTTTAAGATTACTTGCCTGATTTGGATCTAAAATAATCCTTACTTCTACCCCTCTTGTTTCAGCTTGTTGCAATGCCTTTATCATATCTTGGTCTGTAAAGATGTAGACTTCGACGTCTATTTCTTTTTCTGCTTCGGAAATTAGGTCGAGAATGGCGGGCTTTACTTCTCTGTCAATATAGACTTGAATTTCTTGGGCGTATACTGATGAGGTGAGAATTACTACTGTTGCAAAAATGGTGAGGTATTGTAAAAGAACTCTTTTAACCACAAAGTATCCCTCCTTCCTTCAAATAAAAAAGACAGCGTAATTGCTGCCTTAATTAGTTACCCATCTCAGATAAGCTTCGTTACTTACGAAGATCTCATCATAGACGGTGTGAAGGAAGGAAAGGATAGTCCTGTGGGAGCGGAACCATCGGTCATCCGAAAGTCCGAATAAAGACTTTTTTCATATCAACCTTTGTATCTATTTTTCGAAAAGTTTACTATATTGGCCATATCCTTCTTTATCCAGATCCTCTTTGGGAATAAATCTTAGCGCCGCAGAATTTATACAGTAGCGAAGACCGGAAGGTGCAGGTCCGTCGTTAAAGACATGGCCAAGATGGGAATCAGCGTGTTTACTCTTTACTTCTGTCCTTATCATAAAAAAACTTCTATCCTGTTTTTCTACGATATTCTCTGGCTCAAGTAGCTTTGTGAAACTCGGCCAGCCAGTGCCTGAATCATATTTATCAATAGAGCTAAAGAGCGGCTCGCCTGAAACAATATCAACATAAATTCCCTCTCTGTGATTATCCCAGTATTCGTTGCGGAAAGCAGGCTCTGTCCCATCTTCCTGAATAACTTTATACTGCAATGCGGTCAATTTCTTTCTAAGCTCTTTTTTACGGAAGCCGTTATTCATCTTATCACCCCATACCTTCTTAAATATTGGTCATGGCCACAATTGAACCGGTAAAATTTATATTTTATCGGATTCTTTTTAATGTCAGACACGCTTTTTGTTCAGAAAATTTTAAGTAGTTATGCATGGGTATCCTACTTCGTGCTTTGATATAGGAGAGGCTTGAATAGATTATACCTCTTAAATACAAAAAATCTCAAGCAAGATTTAAAATTTGTAAGAGATGCCTGCTACAAAATTACGTTCTGGGGAAGGATAGTAGAACCTTAAGGAGCCGCTCTTTACTCCGTATTCTGAATATCTCTCATTAAAGATGTTATTTATTGTAAAGAACGCGTTCAGGTCTTTAAACTCGCGGGATATATTTGTATCTACAGTCACATATTCGTCCATCTTTGGAAGTGTATTGGCCTGGTCGCTTATAAAATATTGCTTTCCTACATAGTTCCCTATCAGATTGATTTTTAAATTTTTGGGCAAGTCTAATCCAAATCCCAAACTCCCCTTATAACGCGGGACTGCAGGGATATCATTATTATCATATGTCCCGCCAACAAATTTTGACTTTATATAGGAAATATTGCCAAAGATATTCAAATATTCATTTATCCTTGATTTTAGTTCAAACTCTGCACCTCCATGTCGGGTCTTGTCGTAATTTTCATTAGAAAATGTGGCAGGGTTATAGAATAATTCGTCTTTTAAATCCATTCGGAATAGTGTCAAGTTCCCTTCTAAATCTTTAGCAAAATGGTGCCTGACCCCTAACTCATAATGTTTTCCTGTCTGTGGCCTAAGATTAATATTAACAGGTGGCGTGGCCCAGACGCTGAAGTATTCATCTGTAGCTGGAAGTCGGAAACTCTTGCTTAAGTTCAGAAAGAGTTCTGAACATTCCAAATATTTATAGATGAGCCCTAAGTTAGCTGCCTTTTTCTTTGGTGTAAGGCTGCTATCTATATCAGCCAAAACGCCAGTATTGTCATGATAATCGAACTGATATCTTACTTTTTCATAGCGATAGCCTCCAACAGCCACCAATCGCTTGGAAATAGAAAATCTATCTTGAAAATAATAACCTGCAGAATCTTTATCAATATCTGTGAAGTTCTGTAATGCATCTGACTCATTATAATTGTCTGACATATAATCAGAACTATATAAATCTATTCCAAGAATAAATCTGTTTTTTCGTCCAAAAAAATCTCTGTCTAAAATATATCTCGGTGTGATACCAATGGTATCTATGCGGTTTAAGAATATCGGATTAAAGCCTGCGGAGGAACTGAGAAATGAGCTATCCTGATTGCGCCTTCTAAATGAGATATCCATATCTATTTCTCCGAAATTAGAAAATTTTTTATTTGTCCCTAATCTAAGGTAATAATCTCTTTCACCTGCATCATCATCTGGAAATCGTGTGTCCTTTCTGCTCCTTGATTGTAGATGCACCTCAGAAAGTGCGCCTGGAAAACCAAAGTCTGCATCATGGTATCCAGCACTCATTTCCAAAGAAAGGTCTGTATCAGAGTCATAAACAATCCTCGCCCCAAAATCCTTCGTATTAAAATAGCTATTTTCGCGATACCCATTAATAGAATACTGGCTTACATTAAAGGAATAGGAAAGTTTATCTTGAGAACCCATTAAAGAAAACCTTTCTTCATTCATAGCATAGCTCCCTGCCAAGGTCTTAAATTCTACGGTAGGCTTGCCTTTTCCTTTCTTTGTGATAATATTTATTACACCACCTACTGCGTTGTCGCCATATAAAACACTGCCTGAACCCCGCATTATCTCTATCCTTTCAATCTGGTCCAAAGGTATCTGTGTCCAGGCAACACCGCTTAAATCAATCTCATTCACCCTCCTGCCATCTACCAGAACAAGGACATTGCTGCCCCCTGTTTCTCCAAAGCCCCTCAGGTCTACAAAGGCCTTTGCACCTGTCCCATAATAATCTTTGACAAGCAAGCCAGTCTCTTTAGCCAGAATATCAAGCGCATTCTTTGCATTAGACTCCTCTATATCTTTTCTCTCTATCACTGTAATTGCAGCTGGGATATTCTCCATCTCTTCTGAATAACGAGTTGGGGTTACAACAATCCTTTCCAATTCTATCTCCTCTTTTGCAAGACAAAACGAAGCAAGAAAATAAATTGCAACAGCCACTATTAAAATCTCTAAATATATTTTCATTTTATCCTCCTTGAAAACAAAAAACCCTTGACACAAAATTATGTCAAGGGTTGCACCCTGTTTTACTTAGCCCTATACCCTTATATCTTCTACCCTGCGCAGAAAAAATAAGGAAAATATACTGTAAGGTTTTCTGGCTTAAGGCACTATCCTACTCTCTGCGCCTTCTCGGCCTGAATAATCAGGACAATGGCTAGTTGCAGATTTCGTTCCTATCACAGCAGCGGGGCTGTGCCGAATTTACATCGGCTTCCCTTAGACAGTATAAAATTATATATTCAATTTTACTCTTTTATACCTTAATATCACTCCTTTGTCAACAAAAATAAATTAACTCTTCTTCACCAAAAATATGTGCGG
>JBBIOC010000131.1:0-4585 GCA_037443585.1 Candidatus Omnitrophota bacterium | reverse complement strand
ATTGTAATAGTATTCTCTATTGGTTATTCTGTGCAGAGATATAATCATCGCTTTTTTATCTTTAGATATAAGAAGGGATTTTTTATAGAAAAAAAGGGGATAAAGATATTATTTCCAGATACAAATTTTGCCAGATTAGATATAGGAAGGGCTAAAGGCATAGTTGTCCCTGATGTACAAGCAGCTGAGATAACAAATACTGTAAGATTTCTGCAATCAAATACGAAAGATAACGAGGAGGTTTTTACATTTCCCGATATGGGAACTTATAATTTTTTAGCAAAAAGACCCTGCCTGGGTAGGTTTGGAACTGTTGAACTTTCATGGATTTCTGAAGACTGGCACAGGGAGGTTATGAATGGGCTTAGGACTAAGAGACCGCGCTATGCAGTAGTTGAAAGGGATATTTCAAGGCTGGATCCGTATCTTAAAACTGTGGACAGGTATATCAGCGATATAACAGCTTTTATAAATGATAATTATAAAAAAGAGGTTTCCTATGGCAATATAGAGATATGGAAAATCAAGGAGGAAAGAATTTATGATTAAGGCGCTTCTTCTTGGTTTTTGCTGTTTCCTTTTATTTTTATTTTTTCATATATTGATATTTCACTATTTTAAGGTTCGTAAACGATTTGCAATGCTTAAGAATCTCTTTTTTCTACTTATCCCATTATATACGTTATTGTTTTTTGTTTTTAAAGGTGAGGTCCTGACAATAATGCAGCTAAAGCCCGAGTTTTCAGCACCTTTTTATACATTTCTTTCAGAGGGCTTGAATTTCTGTGTGGGCTTAGGGCTTTATATATTTTTGTGGCTTGGTTACTGTCAGTTTTATTTTATTATTGACCGCTCTATTTCTGTTCGGTTTATGATAGAGATAGATAATTCGCCCAATAAAGCCCTAGGTTTTGAAGAAATCGCAAAGAGATATACACCCGAATACATCTTCAGTCGGAGGTTAGAGCAGATGGTGGATAATGGTTATTTAGAGATTAAAGATGGAAAATATGTAAATACAAAAAAAGGCACAATAGAGGCTAAGGTCTTTAGATTTTTAAAAGAATTGTTACAGCTTGGCCCGGGAGGATAATTTGGGCAGGCCTCGCATAACATTCGTTCAAAAGGACCCATTCCCTAATTTTGGCATCCTTTCTATAGCAGGCTATCTAAAACTACATGGCATAGATTCCGATGTTATCGTTACAGAATTAGAAAAGGATATATTTGAAGTTTTAAAGAATAACAAGCCGGATATTATTGGCATTACTTGTATGTCCACAGAATATCTATGGGCAATAGATATTATAAATGCACTGGATTTTAATTTCCCCAATATACCTTTAATCATTGGCGGCGTACACCCAACAGTTTATGCTGACCAGATTTCTCCTGAACTGCCATTAGATTTTATCTGTATCGGAGAAGGCGAGGAGGTGCTTGTTGAATTATTTAAAGTTAAAGATAGCGAGCCTGATGCCTATTCCAACATCAATGGGCTGATGTACAAAAGAAATGATGAGTGGGTTAAAACATCAATGTGCCAGAGACTTTCTGCGCTAAATTGGCAGGAAGAGCGCGAGATCTACTATCGCAGATATCCTACTATGGCAGGGGATGATTCGAAACAGTTCTTGAGCGGACGGGGCTGTTATTATACCTGCCATTTTTGTTTCAATACCCAGATAAATTCTCTATATGAGAACAATGGTTTGATAGTGCGCAGAAAAAAACCAGATTTATTTATTCGAGAGATTAAAGAGGTAGTCTCACGATATGGAGCCAGATCCCTATACTTTGCAGATGATATCTTTGCAAGTGATATAAATTGGCTGAGAGAATTTGCACAAAAATATAGGACCCAAATCAGCCTCCCTTTTATGTGCACTGCGCGCGCGAATATGATTACTGATGAAATAGCAAGATTACTTCGTGAAGCTGGCTGTTATACTGTTTCAATTGGTGTAGAATCTGGTGATGAAGAGATTCGGCGAAATATACTCGGTAAACGAATAAGCGATGATGTCTTTATAAGGATGAGTCAGATATTGCATGACAATAAGATTCTTCTACAGACCTCAAATATGTTTGTCTTGCCAGGTGAGACTGTTGAGAAGGCCTTAAAGACTATAGAATTGAATATACGGATGAAGACAAAGTTTGCCTTTTGTTCATTTCTTATGCCTTTTCCTGGAAGCGAGATGGCAAAGATAGCGCAGGATATGGGTGTTTTGAAAAGGGATTATACTTTTAAAGATATGCCCAATTCCTTTTTTACAAAGAGCGTTCTAAGTATCCCTGATAGATATTATATAGAGAATATTCACAATATAAGTTACTGGTGCATACGGTATCCCTGGCTATATCCTTTTCTTAAGCGATTTGTGCGAGTGAGACTTCCATTTCTCTTCAAAATTATTTCTTTGGGAGGGTTATTTTTTCGTTATAAAGGGGAAAGGCGCTTAGGATTCTTTAATGCAGTCAGATTATTCTGGCGCTTTCGAAAAAGTGCGTAAAAATAATATTCGATATAAAAATAACGCATTTAAGACCTCTATAAAAAGGATAAGTTACGTCTTGAGGATTTTAAGAAATAAGATATTGAGACGCGAAGAGCCAGTCATCGTCGCTTTGACAGTCAACAATGCCTGCAATTTGGATTGCAGTTATTGTTTTGGAAGTTATTCCAATAGAAGGGCAAAGGATGATTTTACAACAGAGGAATTGATAAAGATAATAGATGAGCTCTGGCATTTGGGGACACGGAATCTTACAGTTCACGGTGGCGAGACTTTATTAAGAAAAGATATTGGATATTTAGTAGATTATATGAAACAAAAAGGGTTCTATGTAAATCTTGTGACAAATGGGATATTGTTTCCGCAAAGATATAAAGAGATTCGCAATGTTGACAGTCTCTGCATCAGTTTGGATGGGGCTGAAGAAGGAAATGATAAAAATCGTGGCAGAGGGACATATAAGAAGATAATTGAAGCAATCAGACTTGCTAAAGTAGAGGGTTTCCGCCTCCGTGTCCAGGCGACCCTGACTAAATATACAGCGGGTGATGTTGAGTTTCTGGCAAAACTTGCCCAAGAGATAGGATTTGAATTGGAATTCAGTCTTCTATACAAGCCTTCCAATTATGAATTAGAGATGGCGATGGATGATGATGAAACTAAAAAGGCGATACAAAAAATTATAGAGGCTAAGAAGAAAGGGTCCCCAATCTTTACTTCTTATAGGGTGCTTTATAATGCCTTTGACTGGCCCTACTCATATAAGAAATCAAAATTATTTAAGAATGAATTGCCAAAGAATTTTAGAAAGATAGACTGTTATTATGGAAAGACAAAGATGATAATAGATGCAGATGGTTTTGTCTATCCTTGTTTTCCTATGATAGAAGAATTCAAGCCTTTAAATATTAAAGAGGTTGGCGCGGAGAAGGCTTTTGAGCATGTCAGAGAGACCAATCCTTGCGTAGCATGCTGTTTTCTGACCAATAATGACCATAATTTATTGCTGGGCCTTTCTTTGCGACAGATATGGGATGTGGGTTTAAAACAGATTCAAGAGATATTTAATCTATATCATAAAAAGTAATATGAAAATTTTTATCACAGGAACCTCTAAAGGGTTGGGTGCAGCACTGGCACTTAAATTAGCAGCTAAGGGTCATACAGTATTTAGTATATCACGTTCTGGCGAGAGGCCTTCTGATTGGCTTCCAGATTTTAAGGGTAAGTTTTGGCAAGGAGATGCCTCTTCAAAAGAGACAGTTTCAGATATAGCTTCGGAGTTAAGACACATTAATAATCTGCCTGATATTTTGATATTTAATGCTGCATCGATGGATGAAGATATAGTCGGCGGGAAATTTAATTCAGAGATTTCTGAACAAATACTTAGAGTCAATTTTTTAGGCCCTCTTTTTTGGATAGAGGAATTTTTACCCGACTTTTTAGCATCTAAATCTGGAATGTTTGTTGCTATAAGTTCTTTGGTGGCCTACAGACCTTTATCAAAGGGTCTTCATAATGCAGGATATGTTGCCAGTAAGTCAGCCTTATCTTCAGCCTTTGATTTTTTTAGATTGCGCTATATGGATACAGGGGTTAAATTTCTGACATTTCATTTTGGGCGTATGGGAAGGCCTATTAGAGGAGTTCCCTGTGTGAGTTATGAAAAGGCAGCAGATTTTCTATGTAGAAGATTGGAAAATCCTATGAAAAAGCAAGTATTTGATTATCCATTCCTTTCTGCAATTGTATATCGCTTTAGTAGATTTATGCCCGATAGATTTTGGAGTAATTTTATCAGAGAGACTTAAGAAAAGTGTATATATTTACCTATAAATATAGATTTGAGTTAGTCATTTTAATATTTGGCTTTTTATACATCTTCTTTTTTTCAAGATATGGTTTAGATGTCGAAGATGAGGGTTGGTTTCTTTATGCTTCCAAGTTGATATCTCAAGGGAGTCTGCCGTATAGAGACTTTTCTCTTCATACTACACCAGGTTCTCTTTTCGTCCAGGCAGTTATATTTGAATTATTTGGTGCAACTGTAATGGTTGGTAGAT
>JBBIOC010000130.1:0-4778 GCA_037443585.1 Candidatus Omnitrophota bacterium | reverse complement strand
ATTGAAAATTCTACTGAGGGGATTGTCAGCCATACCCTTGATATGTTCATTGATTCAGAGATGAAGATTTGTTCTGAGATTCTGCTTGAAGTCTCACACAATCTCTTAGGCAGATGCAAAATCTCTGAGGTTAAAAAGGTCTATTCAAACCCGCAGGTCTTTGGTCAGTGCAGGGTTTGGCTTGAAAACAATCTCTCGGACGTTGAATTAGTTGAGGTCTCTACTACAAGTAAGGCAGCAGAACTTGCAAGTAAAGAGAGATTTTCATGTGCAATAGCAAGCATATTAGCTGCTCAAAAATATAGACTGAATATACTTGCAAAAGGGATTGAGGATAGCAGCCAGAACGTGACAAGGTTCCTTGTGATAGGCGAGAGGATTCCAGAGCCTACTGGAAAGGATAAGACATCTATAATGTTTTCTGTCAAGGATAGGGTTGGTGCGCTTCACGATATGCTCAACCCATTCAAGAAGAATAGAATCAATCTTACAAAGATAGAGTCCAGGCCTTCTAAACGGAAGGCCTGGGAGTATTATTTCTTTGTGGATATGGAGGGACATTGTAAGGACCGTAATGTAAAGCGGGCTTTGAAGGAATTAGAAAAGGGTTGTGCATATTTGAAGATACTCGGCTCATATCCTATAGGGGTTTAACCTTGTTCAACCTACGCAGTTGAACATACGGTCAACTGCGTAGGTTGAATATTGTAACGAAGCCAAGCACAAATAAATTACATATGCTTCCTCGCAAAGAAATTTTAGAGATTAGAAATTACCAGCCTGGCAAGCCAATTGAAGAGGTCCAGCGTGAACTGGGACTAAAGGATGTCATAAAATTAGCTTCCAATGAAAATGCGCTTGGACCTTCTCCAAAGGCAGTTGAGGCGATAAAGAAGTATCTAAAAAATATTAATAGATACCCTGATGGCAGTTGTTTCTATTTAAAGAAGGCGCTGGCTAAGAAATTAGAGGTCAAAGAAGATAGAATTATAATTGGCAATGGCTCGGACGAGTTAATAATTTTGGCGCTTAAGGCATTTTTAGAGCCAGGGGATGAGGTGATTGTTGCAAGGCCGACATTTCTCATTTATGAAATAGCCTCAAGGATTCAGGGCGCAAAGATAAAAGTTGTGCCTATGAAAGATTTTAGATATGACTTGAAGGCTATGAAGGAAAAAATTAGCAAAGATACAAGATTCGTTTTTATTGCAAATCCAGACAATCCAGTTGGGACTTATGTTACAAAAGATGAGCTCGAAGAATTTTTGCAAGGCCTGCCAAAGGATTTGATAGTTTTTCTGGATGAGGCGTATTTCGAATTTGTGGATAAAGAGGATTATCCGAATGGCCTTGAGTTTCTAAATGATAAAGATTTAATTGTGACGCGCAGTTTTTCTAAGGCGTATGGACTGGCAGGGTTAAGAATTGGCTATGGCATATCCAGAGCTTTGATTATTAAATATATGAATGCGGTTCGTGAGCCTTTCAATGTAAACTCTATTGCTCAAGTTGCAGGCATAGCTGCATTAGAAGATAGAGAATTTATTCAGAGAACAAAGAGATTAATAAGAGAGGGCAGAAGATTTTTATATACCGAGTTTGAAAAACTCGACCTATGCTATATCCCCAGCGTTACAAATTTTATACTATTTGAAGCAGGAAGGGATGCGAGGCTTATTGCAATGAAACTCCTGAGGCGAGGGGTGATTGTGAGGGAGATGGGGGCGTGGGGTTTAGAGAATTTTATACGAGTAACTATAGGCACAGAGAAGGAGAATAGAAGGTTTATTGAAGAGTTAAAGAGGGTAATAGTATAATGCACAGATTATCACAGATTAAAAGATACAGATGATCACAGACGTCGTTGCGAGGAGCGAAGCGACGAAGCAATCACAACTTTTGAGATTGCTTCGCTCACTTTGTTCGCTCGCAACAGCGTCTGTGATCATCTGTGAAAACCTTAGCTTAGCATGAAATCTGTGTTCATCTGTGCTATATGATGGAGGTATAAATGATTATAGTCCTAAGACCAGATGCAACTAAAAAACAGATTGACCATATAATTAAAAAAGTGAAGGCCCTGGGGCTTAAGCCTATGATATCCAAAGGAGTGGAGAGGACTATTATAGGTGTAATAGGCGAAGAGGATATACTCAGGGTCCAACCCTTAGAGGTCTTCCCTGGCGTTGAAAAGGTAATGCCAATCCTGAAGCCATACAAGCTTGTCTCCAGGGAATTTAAGCCGCAGGATAGTATTATAGATGTTGAAGGCATAGAGATAGGTTCAAAGCGCATTGTGGTAATGGCTGGTCCCTGTTCAGTTGAGAATTTTGAGTTGCTTTTGAGTATAGCTAAGCAGGTAAAGCGGGCAGGGGCTCAAATATTGCGAGGAGGCGCATTTAAACCTAGAACCTCGCCATATAGTTTTCAGGGCCTTGGAGAGGAAGGCTTAAAATTCTTAAAGGATGTAAAGAGGCTAACAGGGTTAAAGATTATCACAGAGGTTATGGATACAAGGGATGTCTGGATGGTAGAGAAATATACAGACATATTTCAGATTGGCGCAAGGAATATGCAGAATTTTAATCTCTTAAAAGAGGTGGGGCTTTCAAAGAAGCCTGTTCTTCTAAAACGGGGTATGTCAGCAACAGTAAAGGAATTTCTTATGTCTGCAGAATACATACTTTCAAATGGGAATTTTAACTGTATCCTGTGCGAAAGGGGTATAAGGACATTTGAGGAGGATACAAGGTTTACCCTGGATTTAAGTGCTGTTCCAGTTATAAAACAGTTGAGCCACTTGCCTGTGATAGTTGACCCAAGCCACGGGACTGGAAAGTGGAATCTGGTAGCGCCTATGGCAAAGGCAGCAATTGCAGCAGGTGCTGACGGGCTCTTGATAGAGGTTCATCCCAAACCAGAAGAGGCATTTTCTGATGGCGAGCAGTCGCTTCTGCCTGAAAAGTTTGTAACTCTGATGAAGGAGTTGAAGGCAGTGGCAGAGGCAGTGGGGAGGGAGTTGTAGAATCAGACCATAGACCGTAGACTTGAGACCATAGACAAAAACTTTTTGTAAACCAAAGTCTTTAGTCTTCGGTCTGTGGTCTCATGTCTGTAGTCTGAAATCTATGTTTAAACGTATTACAATCATTGGTCTTGGTTTAATTGGCGGTTCTCTTGGGCTTTCAATAAAGAGACACAGATTCGCCAGAGAAGTAGTTGGCGTTTCTAGGAGGCGCAAGACCCTAACCAGGGCTTTAAAGATTGGCGCGGTTGACAGGGTTACACTGAATTCAACCGAAGGCATTAAGGATGCAGACTTGATTATATTGGCAACGCCTATTTTAAAGATTATAGATATATTTAAAAGGATTAAAGAAAATTTAAAAGAGGGCTGTATAGTAATAGATGTCGGCAGCACAAAAAATTTTGTTAGTAGAAAAATAGAAAAAGAAATTCCAGAATGTGTCAGTTATGTAGGCTGCCACCCAATGGCAGGTTCAGAAAAAAAAGGCATAGACTTTGCAAGGAGCGATTTGTTTAAAGGAAATTATTGTATCTTGACAAGGACAAGAGATACCCAAAGAGAGGCACTTTTAAAGATAAGAAAATTCTGGGAGGGTTTGGGCATGAAGGTTGTGATAATTTCTCCAGAGAAGCACGACCGCATAATCTCATCCTTAAGCCATCTGCCGCATGCAGTTTCAGTTGCCTTAATAAATTCTTTAAATAATTTAGAGTTAAAACTTTCTTCAGGCGGCTTGAGAGATACCACGAGGATTGCAGCGAGCGACCCAGAACTCTGGAGAGACATATTCCTCACCAATAGAAAAAATATTCTAAGAGAAATAGGAAATTTCGAAAAATCCTTGAAGATATTAAAAAATTTACTAAAGAAGTCAGACAAAGCCGGGCTATTTAAATTTTTTCATAGAGCAAAGGTCATAAGAGAAACTATAAGTGTATGATATGTTATATAACCTGTGCTGGTTTCTGTCGATGCTGCTCTTTAAGATATGTTTTAAAATCAGGGTATTTGGCAAAGAAAACATCCCAAGGGGAACACCTTTAATAATCGCAAGTAATCATGTGAGCTTTGCTGACCCTGTTGCAATTGGCGCTGCATGCCCAAGGAAATTGTATTTTTTAGCAAGGGAGGACCTCTTCAAGCCTAAATTGTTTGGGGAATTTATTAAGAGGCTGCACGCCATTCCAATTATAAGAGGCGGCAGGGATGTCAATGCACTCAGGGCAGGGATTAAATTACTTTCCAATAATAAGGTTCTGGTTATGTTTCCAGAAGGGACTCGGAGTAAAGATGGAAACCTAAAGACACCAAAATTTGGGATAGGGCTTCTGGCAAATCTTTCAGGGGCAGAGGTTTTGCCATGTTATCTAAAAGGGACTAAAGAGGTTTTGCCTTACTATGGAATATTCCCACGACTAAAAAAGGCCTCTGTTTATTTTGGGAAGCCGATTAAATTCAACCCTTCTGAGTTTAGAGGTAGCAGGCGTGAGAGATATATGCAGTTTGCAGAAAGGGTAATGGAGAGGATTGCAGAATTGAAGGCACAGGCATGCAGATAGAGATAGCAAGGCATTCAGGTTTTTGTTTCGGGGTTAAAAGGGCCATAGATATAGCTGAGAAACTATTGTCAGAGTCCAATGGGAGGGTATTTTCCTGGGGCGAGATTATACACAATCCGAAGGTTGTAGAGCGATTCTCAAAGAAAGGTATGAAGGTGATTACTGACTTAAAAACTGCTGGACAGGGCACA
>JBBIOC010000129.1:0-4817 GCA_037443585.1 Candidatus Omnitrophota bacterium | reverse complement strand
GAATTATTAAAGGGCGGTATATTCTCTTTGGCCTTAATATCTATGGCAGAAATTCTATTGAGGGAAAAAGTAATATTTGAGGACTCTATCTCTTTAATTGGCAGGATATTTTTTAGGATAATCTCTCTGGCTTGCCCAACACTAATCATTGGAATCAATTATAACAACTTAGGTTATGATTCATCAGCGTGCTTAATTTATGGTAAAAAAGTTGCGAATCTTCCCTAACAATCTGTTCTGCCCTCTGGGCCTCTTTTAATCTCTCAGCTAAATTTAACTCACCTTTCTTCTTGAGGTCATCGATATTATAAAGATAAACATTTTCGATTTTGCAAATTTCCTCTTCGATATTTCTGGGCAAGCTTAAGTCAATAAGAAATATTGCCCTACCATTTCTTGCACTCATAACTGAAATTAGGTCTTCCTTTTTTAAGATATAATGCGGTGCACTGGTAGAGCTGATAACAATATCTACTTCTCTCAGAGCCTCGAACATCTCATCATACCGTATGGCCCGGCCATTAAATACCTCTGCCAGTTGAACTGCCCTGTAATATGTGCGGTTTGCAACCAGCACCATCTCAATACCTCGGTCAGTCAAATTTCTTACAGTAAGTTCGCCCACCTTACCTGCGCCAATAATCAATATCTTCTTGCCTGCTAAATCTCCTAATATACTCCTTGCCAATTCCACTGCCGCGCTACTTATGGAGACAGCCCCTTTATTGATATTGGTTTCTGTCCTTACTTTCTTGCCAATGCGTAAGGCTTCCTGAAAGAGCAAAGAGATAAATCTATCCCCCGCACCACAACTATGGGCATTAATGTAGGCTTGCTTGACCTGAGCAAGTATCTGATTCTCTCCTACCATCATAGAATCTAAAGAAGATACTACCCGAAAGAGGTGCAGGATTGCCTCCTGATTTTCATAAAGGTATAGATATTCGTCTATAGGCTCTCTGAGATTATGGTAGTCATAAAGAAAATTTTTAAGGCTACCAAAAGCTTCTTTATTTTCACTTATGGCATAGAGCTCCACGCGGTTACATGTAGAAAGGATGAGGCATTCCTCAATATAGGGACAGTATTTCAAAGACTCCAATGCATCCAGAGTCTTAGAAGCAGAAAAAGAGACCTTCTCCCTGATTTCCAAAGGCGCACTTTTATGATTCAGACCTAAAACTAAGAAGTTCATAATTTATCTCCTCACTTATCACAACTCTATATCAGGATAGTTTACTGTCTCACCAGGCCTAACCGTAATATTGGGTTTCTCACTCAACCTGCGATACCAACTCTCACCAGCCAGAGGAGCCCAGTAGATATCATATTCTCCCAGCGGTATATTATTAAACTCATAATAACCTTCTTCATCAGTAATTGCTTCAAAGACTAAATCTTCAGGACGGACATCCTTTGGCCCAAAGAACCGCGAAAGCATATCCATCTGCGAAGAGACATTAACTATCTTTACCCTGGTTCCAGGCAAGGGTTTTCCGGACTTAAGAATCCTTCCAATAATCTTGCCTGCGCCTTTCCAAAAAATTGACTCTTGAGGCCTGCCTTCTGCTGCAGTATTCCCTAATTTTTCTTTTAAGGCCTTAGCTGAATCGTATTCCTCTCCAGTATAGCCATTTCAGATTCACCTTCTTCTATGCCTCCAGACCCATCCAGAGCCATGCCGCCAAATTTATAGTCCATCCTCCAATATGGGTCTTTATGGTCGTTGTTATCACTGCCCAGTGCGCCATTGCCATTGACCACGCCTAAGGCATAATTAAAACGTTTATTTAATAAACCATAGGCCTCAAAGCCCGATTGCCGGCTGCGCAACTTAAAATTTCCACTACCTACAGCAGTATCGGTAGGAAGATACTTAGTTAAGGTGCGCCTCAGTGGTGTAGGGAAAGGGTCAGCTTGAGTATCGAAGTGTCCGAGTTTTAGATTCAACGCATTTTCAGGAAGCCAGTTAAGTGCGCCACCATAAAAAAGGTCATTAAAAGTAAAGTATAACCTCTCTGTTCCAGCAACCCCCTCACCTGTCTCATAAAGCACAAACTCTCCATAAAAAGAAATCATCTCATCCAAAGTTCCACCCACAAACAATTCCCACTCATGCGGGAAGTCAAAGTCAAGCTGAGGGGTTCCGCCTTCGTGTGCCTCATTCCATTTAGCCCTCTGATGCACCATCATACTGATTGGAACCTCTGAAGGCATCGTCCCCGGCCAGACTGCCTTAGGCCAGACCCTCTTCCACGCAGGGGCACCTAAACTAACCGGCTCTTCTTTTACATAAGCTACATCCCCTGCCGGGATATTATAGCCATTTATCTTATATGCCTGGCCAAATGGGTTAAGTTTATTAAAGCCTACATGGCAGGTACTACAGCTGGTGCGGTATTTTCTGGCAAAGGTTGGAATTGCTAAGGCCTGATTAATAAAGATTAGACTGAAAAAAACAATCCCCACAAAAATAATTAAGTTTTTTTTCATTCCTCTTCTCCTTTTTTATACTACAAATATTTTTCTTTGTCAATAAAAAGTTTTATCTGTAATTTTATTTCTCAAATGCCGTTTCAAAATTTTCAAAAGTTACTCTTAAAACCTCAAGACATTCTAATCTTCCCAAAAGAGCAGGAATATCATCTCTTTCTAAAAAACCAATCGGTATCTTTTTCTGCCAACCACAAATTTTAATTAAAAGGTTTTTATAAAGATAAACTGTCTCTGAGCCTCCGATTCCTAAAGAAGTCTTAGGGACACATTTTGATAAATCTATTCCCAATACCTGGGCATATCTTCTTGGTAAAAGTGTATAGTCGGCTCCTGTATCAACTATCATTTCCACTAAAGACCATCTTTTGTTTTCTCCTTGCATTGAAACTACTGCATAGGGACGGAAGATCGTGCCTAGGTACTCTTTTCCTATTCGTTTGAAGGGAAATCTGGCTATTTCCATAGCAGCAAGATATACGAGATATCCGGACGGGGGACAAAGGTTATTATCGGCGTTTCCTTGTATCTTTTCTTTAATCTTTCAATGTCTTTCCAGATCTCTTCTTGTTTTTCTTTAAGGGGCACTACTTTATTTTTTACCACCAAAACATGCTTGCCCGCATATTCTTTGGCAACTTTACTTTTCCCTGAAAGTAATAAGTTGAGAGTTTTCTGGGTTATAGAATTTGTTTTCATAGCAATTCACACAATAACATACCACAAATTTGAAGTCAATCAAAATTATTGTTTTGAGCAATTATTTTGAGCAAATTAAATCCTTAATCTGGTCTCCAATTTAAATTGCCTGAGGGTCTTGAGATCCAAAATATTCTCCTTGCCAAGCTTCTTTGTAAGCATCTCTAAAAAGCCCTTAAATATTTTGCCATCTTTATAAAGAAAGACGACCCAGAGATTATACTCCCCTTTGCGCAAATAACAGTGGGTAACTTCGGGATATTCAGTAATCTTATTGGCAAGGAGATTGAGTTTAGCTAAAGGGACTTTCAAGGCAATGAGCGTGCTTTCAAATCCTAACTTTTTATGGTTAAGGTGGGCAGAAAAACTATGGATAAGGCCTCTCTCCTTTAAGCGCTTTATCCTTTGCAAGAATTCCACTTCCTTTAGTCCTAGCTGCTTGGATAAAACTTTGAATGGCTGAGGCGCAAGGGGAATGTCTTCTTGGATTACATTTAGGAGCTTGCGCTCAAGGGCTGATAAATGCATTCCGGCTCTTCTGCTAAATAGTCACCTGTGGCAGCATAGGCGCGCGCCCGACAACCACCACAAACACTGATATATTCACAGATACTACACCTTCCTTTAAGATAATCCGGACTGCGTAAGGTCTGAAATAAGTATGAGCCTGTCCAAATCTTTTTAAAATTATCTTTAAGGATATTGCCAGCGCTAAGTTTAAGATAACCGCAGGGATAAACCTCACCCTGGCTTGAAATAAAACATACACCGCTACCTGCTAAGCATCCTTTGGTAATATTAGAGACTAAACTGCTATTGGTTTTAAGAAGTAGGCGGTTGTAATGCGGTGCGCAGGTTAATTTAATCTCTAACTCTGATTTTGATGCTAAAGAGACCATCTCTCCAAGAAATATCTCATATTCCTCCGGTGAAAGGCCCTCTTCTTTAGGAATACTTATCCCGCAACCCACAGGCACAAAGCAGAATATATGCAATGCCTCTACCTTTAAGTCTAAACATAGTTTATAAATTGAAGTAATCTCTTTAAAATTTCTTCTAAAGAGTGTGGTATTTATCTGAAGAGGTATCTGAAAAGATTTGAGGTTCCAAATCCCATGCAGCGTATTTAAAAATGCACCTTCCCCGCGCAAGGAGTCATTGATATCCTTCGTTGCGCCATCAAGGCTGACAGAAACACGATGGAAACCAATAGATTTAATCTCTTTTGCTAAATCTTTATTAACCAGAGTGGCATTTGTGGCCAGGGCAATCTTCAGACCTTTTTTGCCAGCATAAGCAGAAACCTCAAAGATATGAGGATAAAGAAGAGGCTCACCTCCGCTAAATATAAGTAGAGGACGATAATCTTCGGCAATCGCATCTATTATCTGCAAAGATTCTCTTAATGATAGACCTGTAGAATAATTATCCCGTCTGCAATAAGGACAATTTAAATTGCACCTTTGTGTTATCTCCCAGAATATTAAACGAAGGTTCGTATCCAACTGGAATAACCCAAGTAACCCAATAACCCTATAACGAAGTTATCTCTTCCTCACTCAAATAACACGCAGGGTCTTCTGCCCAGGGGTCTTCAAAGACCGCCTCTGCGCGTGCGCGAAAAT
>JBBIOC010000128.1:0-4833 GCA_037443585.1 Candidatus Omnitrophota bacterium | reverse complement strand
AGGTATATGTATATCTGAGATGTCTTTTAGGGAAGCAAGCTCTATTTTACTTTCAACTGATGTCTGTGGTCTGTGGTCTGTGGTCTGAAGGTTTTGTTCCTGATGTATCTGCTTCTTCTTATTTAGAAGCTCCTCGTTCTGTTGCATTATTCTTTGATAGTTGGGACGCTTGTCTTTAAAGAAGCTTTTGTTGGAAGGGGCACCCAAGGCAAAGTCAGAGAAGAGAAAGATAAATAAGACTAAAAAAGAGACTGTTTTCTTGAATGGAAAGTTTTGCATTTCAGGTTCCTCCGTTTTTGATATTTTTACTCATCTTTAACTTTTATAATATCATTAAAAAGTATATCATAAGTTTTAAATTTGTCAAGGAAAATTTTAAAATTTTTGGGGAAGGCTTAAAAATTAACCCTTTACTACAAACGCCTGCTCGCGCTTTGACCCGACTGAAACCATGCTTATCTTAACGCCCAGCAGCTTTGAAAGTTTGGCCAAATACCTCTTTGCATTCTCAGGCAGGGCTCTATACTTTTCAACCCCAGAAGTATCCTCAAGCCAGCCTTGGTGTTCTTCATAAACTGGCCTACAACCAGAAATAACCTCCAGGTCAGCAGGAAAACCCTTGTAAATTCTATTTTTAAATCTATATGCAGTGCAGATGCTGAGCTTCTTCATATTATCTAAAACATCCAATTTCGTTACGCAAATCTCATCTATACCATTGACCATTACAGAATGTCTGGCTATAACTGCATCAAACCATCCACACCTTCTAGGCCTGCCTGTAGTAGCACCGAATTCCTTGCCCCTGCGTCTAATACGTTCCATAAGTTTCTTTGGAAACTCCGTAGGAAATGGGCCTTCGCCCACCCTTGTAGTATATGCCTTCACAACCCCTATGACCTTATCTATCTTTGTAGGCCCTACTCCTGTGCCTGTGCAGGCGCCTCCAGCAGTTGCGTTTGAAGAGGTTACATAAGGATATGTCCCATGGTCAATATCTAAAAGCGTCCCTTGTGCCCCTTCAAATAGGATTGATTTCTTCTTCCTTATTGCCTCATTCAAAACCTCTGAACAATTACATAGGTATTTCTTCAGAGCCTGTCCATATCTTAGATATTCATTATAAAGCGATTTGAATTTGAAAAGGCCTCTATCCTTTAGATTATTTTCTAATTTTTCATTGAAGACCCTGGGGTTGAGCAGGTCAATAGCCCTTATTCCACGACGTGCTATTTTATCTTCATAACAAGGGCCTATGCCTCTTCCAGTTGTCCCAATCTTTGAGACCAATCTGGTCTCCCAGAATTTATGATAAGGTAAAATAATATGGCAGGCTTCGCTAATCAATAGATTCCCATCAATCTTGATGCCCCTCTTTCTTAAATGGGAGATTTCATCTATCAGGGCTTTGGGGTCAATTACTACCCCATTTCCAATTATGCAGAGTTTATCTGGATGAAGGATGCCTGAAGGAATCAGGTGCAGTATAAATTCCTCTTCGCCAATCACAACTGTATGGCCTGCATTGTTTCCACCCTGGAATCTGACAACTATATCTGAATCCTTTGTTAGGATATCTATAATCTTTCCTTTTCCTTCATCCCCCCATTGAGCGCCAACAATTACAATATTCATTGTTAAATTGTCAAATTGCTATATTGCTAAAACAGTTTAACAATTTAACAATATAGCAATATAATTTTACGGGCTCATCGTGAATATCTTACGCGCCATCTCAGGGTATTTAGCAATAAAGCGCAACTCATCATGTGTGAGCGGCTTCTGCGTATGCACATTTGCATATCGGACAAGCTCTAAGATTTTCGTTGCCTCTTTCTCATTCTTAAACTTAATCTCTAATTTTTCATATACATTTCTGAAGCCCTTTATGCCGCTATATTCACCAGCAGTTATCTGACGGCCTGTTTCAATGAGCTCTGGCTCGCCCCTGCCTAACTCTTCAAAGTCATAGAGTTCGTAATTTCGCCTATCCTTTAAAGCGCCATCCGCATGAATCCCAGATTCGTGGGCAAAGGCATTAGCCCCAACACCCGGCTGGTTTACCGGAATGGGGACATTAAATGCATATGAGCCGTATTTTGCAATCTTCCACGCCACTTTAAGCTGGACATTCTCATCTAACTGGTATCTATTTGAAAATCCGCTTGAATATTTTATTGCTAAGATAATAGAGACAAGGTCTGCATTGCCTGCACGCTCCCCCATGCCATTTACAGTCGTATTTATATATGCATCAACGCCTGCATCAATAGCTGCCTTTGCGCCTGCAAGGGAGACTGCCACAACCATACCTAAATCATTGTGGCAATGGAGTTCTATGGGAAGTTTTACCTCGCTTGCCAGTGCCTTTACCCTTTTATATATTGTAAACGGGTCATCATATCCTAATGTATCGCAATATCTTATTCTATCTGCACCATGGTCGCGGGCTGCCTTTGCAAATCTTACTAAAGACTGAAGCTCAGTACGTGAGGCGTCCTCAGCATTTACGCCCAGAACCTTAATCCCATGTTTACGTGCATAATCAACTGCCTCTGTCATTGTCTTTAAGACATCATCAAAGGTCTTTCTGCCTTGAAATTTTCCCTTTATCATCTGCTCTGAGGTTGAGATTGAAAGATTAAGATTTTCAACAGCGGTCCTCTCAAGTGCAATTCTAACGTCCTCTTTAATTGCCCTTATCCATCCGCTCAAGAGAATTGGCTTGAGCACCCCGATTTTGGCCAGCTCTAGGTTTGCATTTATATAATTTGTCTCATGGCGGGTAACAGGAAAACCAAATTCGCTCCCGTAAATCCCCATCTCATTGAGATAGATGTTTATCATAGTCTTCTGCAATTTTGCAAGTCCTAACCTTGAGGTCTGGACACCATCACGGTTGGTGACGTCAATGATATATATCTTATTCTTCTTCATAAGTTAACCTCTACAGTTTTATCAGCCTCACATCCAGAATATTCTTTGCCCTTCTTATCTCTTCAAGAACCGCCTCTGGCACAGGGCTGTCCACATTCAATACAGAGATTGCCTTGCCTCCAGGCGTCTCCCTTCCAAAGGTCATTGTTGCAATATTGATATTATTACGACCCAAGATGCTTCCCACCTGCCCAATTATCCCTGGCACGTCTTTATTATGCGCTACAATCATATACCCCTCTGGCACAGCATCTACATGGAACTGGTCTATCTTCACAATCCGAGGGTCTTTTTTTGTAAAGAGCGTCCCTGTAATAGAGCGCCTCCCCTTATCAGTCACTGCCTCTACAGTAATCAGGCTCGTATAATCTTCCAGTTCTGTAGATTTTGATTCATTGACAACAATACCCCTCTCTTTTGCAATTATCAGGGCGTTTACATAATTGACTGTCTCCTGAAGCACAGGCGTGAGCATTCCTTTTACCAAAGCGACAGTAACGCTTGGAGTAGCGAGATTAGCTATATCCCCTGAATATTTTATTCCAACTGCTTTTATATGCCCGTCGCCTATTTGGGAAATCATGCAACCCATCCTCTCAGCAAGCTGTATATAGGGCTCTATGAGTTTGCAGAGTTCTGGCTCAACGCAAGGGACATTTATTGCATTCCTTATACCGCGATTTAAAAGCGCATCTCTAACGCTCTCTGCTATATCAATAGCTACATTAACTTGAGCCTCTTCTGTGGAGGCGCCTAAATGTGGCGTCAGCACCACGTTCTTAAATTTTAAAAGCGGGCTATCCTTTGGAGGCTCATTCTCATATACATCCAGCGCAGCCCCTGCAACTATACCTTTATCTACAGCCTCGGCCAAGGCCTGCTCATCCACAATGCCACCCCTTGCGCAATTTATAATCCGCACACCTTTCTTCATCTTCTTAAATGCATCCTCATTAATTATATATTTAGTCGCTTCTGTAAGAGGCGTGTGAACGGTTATATAGTCTGCTATTTTATAAAGCTCATCCAATTCTACAAGCTCAGCACCCAATTCCTTTGCCTTGTCAACTGGCAAGAAAGGGTCATATGCAATTATTTTCATACCAAAAGAGATTGCACGTTTACATACCTCGCTGCCTATACGGCCCAGACCAATTATCCCTAATGTCTTTTGATAAATCTCAACCCCCATAAATCTATTTCTCTCCCACTCGCCCCTTTTTGTAGAGGCATCTGCCTGGGGTATATTTCTGGAAAGCGATAAGAGTAAAGACAAAGTATGTTCAGCAGTTGAAATGGTATTCCCCCCAGGTGTATTCATAACTATAATTCCGCGCTTTGTGGCAGACTCTAAATCTACGTTGTCCAGGCCAACGCCTGCGCGGCCGATTATCTTTAGCTGTCTGGCATTCTCAATTATCTCCTTTGTAACTTTAGTGCCGCTTCTAACAATGAGAACATCATAATCCTTAATAAGAACCTTTAATTCCTCCGGAGGCAGTTTTGTCTTTACATCCACTTCAAATTCCTTGACCTCTTTTAATATCCTAATCCCCTCTTCTGAAAGTGAATCGCTTATAAGAATCTTCATCTTGCTTCTCCTTTTCCAATCATAAATAAGTTTACACTTTAGTCCAGAACTGAAGTGTAAACTTATTCTATCAGGACCTCCTCAGCTGCCTTTACACCTGCTCCCAAATTAACCTTATATCCCATCTCTAAAAGTGCCTGCTCCAGCGCAGAGATCGTAACAATTATATCTGAGGCTGTTATATAGCCCATTGTGGCAATCCTAAATACCTTCCCTTTCAATTCTGCCTGGCCGCCAGCAATCCCAACACCGTATTTATCGCGCATAAGTTTGACCAGTTTTTCGCCATCAATTCCTTTTGGAAC